>JALOKO010000446.1 GCA_025456495.1 Bryobacterales bacterium
ACCAATGTTTCCATCCAATTTCTGAATTCCGACCTGCAGTTTAAGGCGGGCGATGGCATTCAGAAAGCGGTGGTGAACATTTACGGACGCATCACGTCCATGTCCCGCCGTCCTATCAACATCTTTGAGGATGTGGTCACCGTGGAGGCCCCGGCCGACATGCTGGAAGCGTACACGAAGCGATCGTCCATTTACCAGAAGTCCATTCCACTGCCGCCCGGCCGCTACCGGCTGAACGTGGTGGCGAAGGACATCACCGCCGGCACCGTGAACAACTATGAAGTGGCGCTGGATGTGCCGTTGTTTGAGGATGAGATTCTGTCATCCAGCAGCATCATTCTGGCTGACATCATTGAGAAGGTGCCGTCGCGGAGCGTTGGCGCCGGTCAGTTCGTGATTGGCACCTCGAAGGTTCGTCCGCGTATCACGGAGAGCTTCCGTCGCGACGAGAAGATGGGCATCTACGTGCAGTTGTACAACTTCACGCAGGACACCGAAAGCAAGAAGTTCGAAGGCACCATTACCTACGAAGTTCGTAAGGTGGGGTCGTCGGACGCGGTGTTCACCTATGAAGAGAAGGCGACGACCGTGGAAAACGCCACCGCTTCGCAGGTGATCATTGAGAAGATGCTGCCGCTCACCAACCTGGAACCAGGTACGTATGAGTTGCGGATGAAGGTGAAGGATCACGTGACGGAAGACGAATTGACGCCTACCGCCACGTTCAAGGTAACCTCGTAATCGCCGCCCCTCGGGGTGAGAAGCGGAAGGAATCCGCAGTGAAACGAATGCAAGGCGAGGGAACGCTGACAAGGCAGATACACATCTCGTTGCTCTGTTTGTTGTTGGCTGCGGGTGCGGTTTGCGCGGAGCGCGAGCCATCGCTGGGCGGGCTGAGCGGCCTGGTGACGGACGCCTTCGGCGTGCCGCAAATGGGCGCGACGGTGGAAGTTCTGAATGATACGCAGGCGGTGGTGCGGACGCTGTTGAGCGACAGCAAGGGGGCGTTCAGCCTGGATGGGCTAACCTTCGGCAACTACTCAGTGCGGGTGAAGATGGCCAGTTTTCTGCCCGCGCTGCGCCGGGTGAGCATCCTGCCGGGAGCGCGTCCGCTGTTGAGCATTTCGCTGGCGAACGTCTTCAGTTCGGTCGAGCTGATCTATTTGTCCCCGAACCAGCGTCGCTTTATGAGCGAGGACTGGAAGTGGGTGTTGCGCTCAAACACGACTTCCAGGCCGACGCTGCGCTTGCTTCCCCAGGATGGAGATGCCGCAGGAACCGTATCGCGATTGGCGATTGGCGATACGCAGGGCGTGGTGCAGGTTTCGGCAGGGGACCAGGGGAAGCTTTCTCCACTGGGGACCGTGGCGGATCTCGGCACGGCCTTCGCGGTGGCGACCTCGTTTTTCGGAGATGCGCAACTAACGGTGAGTGGCAACGTGGGCTACGGGATGAGTGGAACCTCTACCACCGGTTTTGAGACGCGCTACTCGCCGGGGATGACGCCAGGCATTAGTCCGGAAGTGCGGCTTTCGTTGAAGCAGGCGTTCCTACCCATCGCGCTGGGCCTGCCACAGGCGGGGATGGCGGGCGGGCGTGGCATGCTGTCGACGATGTCGGCCAGCGTGTCTGACCGGACGCTACTGAGCGACAACCTGGAATTGCAGTATGGCTTCGCGTTCGACTCCGTTGCCTATTTTGATCGGCTGAACTATTTCAGCCCCTACGCCAAGCTCGCCTACCGGGTGTCGCCGCAGGACCTGGTGCAGGTGAGCTATTCCTCTGGATTGCCGCCGGCCGAGATGTATGCGGCGCCGTCGATGACGGAACAGCAGACGCTGAACGCGGACTTGCAAGGGCTGGCGTTGTTTCCCCGAGTGTCCGTGAACGGGGGACGCGCGCAGGTACAGCGCATCACCAGCTACGAGGTGGGCTACGAAAAGCGGGTGGGAAGCACCCGTTTAGGCGTGGCTGCGTTCCACTCACAGACGCGGAATGCGGGCGTGACGATGCTGGCGCCCGGTGGGGCGATGTCTGGCGTGAATCTGCTGCCGGACCTGTTGTCTAACAGCTACGTGTTGCACGCCGGCAATCTGCAAAGCACGGGTGGGATGGCCAGCGCCACCCAGATGCTGGGCGACGAGTTCGAAGTGATGGTGGGTTACGGCACCTTTACCGCACTGGCCGCGATTACGCAGGACCCCATCTTTGACGGTGGCGACCCGCGTTCCACGCTGGGTGGGCGGCAGCGCCACTTCGCCATGATGTCGGCGACGAAACGCTGGCAGCGGGTGGGCACCTTCCTCCAGGCGGCCTACCAGTGGAATAGCGGCGCCAGCGCTACGGCAGGTCATCTGTTTGTGACCCAGCGCTATTTGCCGCAGCAAGGGCTGAACCTGTTGGTGCGGCAGCCCATCGGCAGTGTGCCGGGAGTCCGTGGCAAACTGGAAGCCACGGCGGACCTCAGCAACCTGCTGGCGGAAGGCTACGTGCCGATGAAGACGCCCGACGGTCGCCACGTGGTGCTGGTGCATACGCCCCGGAGTGTGCGGGGCGGGCTGAGCTTCATTTTCTAAGCGGTCCTTGCGATTGGAACCGCGCTGTCTGGTTGCCGGGCGGCATGGCAGCCGTTTCCGGTGCGCGTGCCGGTGTCCGCATCTCTCCCTGCGTCCTCTAGCCCATGCGTCGCCGGGCGCCCGCTTGGCGTCGTTTCCGTGATCTACGCGGACGTGGTCTTCCTAGCGCCACGCGGGGGCATGGGGCATCCCACCACTATGCGCGAGTGTCGCCATCTGCTGCTTGTGTTGGGGGACCAGTTGGATGCCGCCTCGCCGGTATTGGCGGATGCTGACGCACAGCAGGATGTTGTGTGGATGGCGGAAGTAGCCCAGGAAAGCACGCATGTGTGGTCGCACAAGGCGCGCACGGTGCTGTTTCTGAGCGCCATGCGGCACTTTGCGGATGCCTTGCGGCAGCGCGGTTTCCGCGTCCACTACACGCGCCTTGGCGAGGGGCGGGGAGACACGCTGGGCGCGGTGCTTGGCCGGGATTGTGAGCAACTGCGTCCACGGGCGCTGCGGGTTGTGCAGCCGGGCGATTTCCGTGTATTGGAGGAATTGCGACAAACGGCGGAACCGGTTGGCGTGCCGCTGGAAGTGCTGGAGGACACGCACTTCCTGTGCAGCCTGGAAGGGTTTCGCGCCCATGCCCGCGGGCGCAAACAGTTGCGGATGGAGTATTTCTATCGGGAGATGCGCCGCGCCCACAAGGTTCTGATGGACGATGGGCAGCCTGTGGGGGGCGCCTGGAACTTCGACCAGGAGAACCGCAAGAGTTTCGGCAAGGAGGGTCCGGGGGAGGTTCCGGCGGGCGGGCAGTTTCCGCCGGATGCCATCACGCAGGAAGTGATGCGGGAGGTGGAGGCGCGCTTCGCCGGTCACCCCGGGTTCCTGGATTCGTTTGCCTGGCCGGTGACGCGCGCGCAGGCACTGGAAGCGTTGGAGGATTTCATCACCCATCGTCTGCCCCGGTTCGGGGAAGTGCAGGACGCGATGTGGACCGATGAGCCCTTCCTGTTTCATGCGCGCCTGTCGTCCAGCCTGAACCTGAAACTGTTGCACCCGCGCGAGGTGGTGGAGGCGGCGGAAGCCGCGTGGCGGCGTGAGCCCGATGGGTATCCGCTGGCGGCGGTGGAGGGCTTCATCCGCCAAGTGTTGGGATGGCGGGAGTACGTGCGGGGGATTTACTGGCTGGCGATGCCGGACTATCTGCATCGTAACGCCCTGGCTGCGGAACACGCGCTGCCCTCGTTCTATTG
>JALOKO010000041.1 GCA_025456495.1 Bryobacterales bacterium
TCTCCTCAAACGGCTAAGCGTAAACCGGCCGAGGAAAGGCTCTCACTCTTTAGTCTAGTGGCTGCCATTGTTGAGGGAAAGCTGGATTTGGGCACTGTCGATTTGGGCACACGAAGCTGGAGCCGCGTCGGGGGAATGCCGGTGATTCGCTACTCAGCGTAAAGATGCGCCAGGCTGCGGCGATAGGCCTCGTAGAAGCGGTCCAACTGTTGCTGGGCGCTGGTGTTGCCTACGAATTGATGGCTGGGCAACAGGGTGGGAGTAACGCCGCGTTGCAGCAGCCGCTGAGCCACTTCGCACCGAAGCATGTTGATGATCATGGCTCCGGTGACGGTGGAAGTGGGGCCAGTGCGCCATTCCAGGCCTTCCAACTCCAATACGCAATCGCCGGGGGGGCACTGGTTGTCGATCACGACATCGGCAAGGTCAATCAACTTCTTGCCCGACGGGTGACCGGCGGGGGCTGCCTCAGCATGTTTGCGAGAAACAATGCCGATGACCGGCAGGCCGCGTTCGCGGGCGCCCATGGCCATCTCCACGATCAGCGGGCGCAAGCCGCTGGTGGAGATGATGATGAAGGCATCGTGCGGGCCGAAGCGGAAGCTCTTCAGCATTTCAGCCGCGTAGCCTTCGTACTTTTCCAGGTGCAGGGCGGTACGCAATCCATTGCTGCCCACGATGGAGGCGTGGTTGCTGACGGCCAGTTCCACCATGGCCACCCAGCCGACGAAACAGCCCTGCCGTGGGGTCATTTCCTCGCACATCATGCGGGAGTGGCCATTGCCGAACAGGAAGACCAGGCCCTTGTTGGCAATGGCGTTGGTGCAGATTTCCGCTGCCTGATCGATGGCGTCCATCTGCGTTTGGCGGAGCTGCTGCAGCAGCTCGAGGGTACGTTCGTAGTAAGTCAAGCCAGCGTTCACGGAGGATCCTCTTCGGTTCGGGGCGGGCCTGCCAGCGAGGCGACCAGCTTTCAGCATACGATGCACGGGCCGTGTTGCGGTTCCGCACGGTGGGATTTGTGATGCGCCGGTGGCATCGGAGGCATCTGCCAGACATGCGTTGGTTGACGTGCTGCGTGCTTCTGTTGCTTGGCGCCGGGCCAGGAGGCAGCCAGGACGCTGACTTCCGGCTATCGGATCTGCAATGGAAACACCGGGTGCTGCTGGTGTTCAGCCCGTCCCAGGGAGACGCAGGATTTCAGCGGCAGTACGCTGCGTGGAGGCGAGCGCTGGCGGGCATGGAGGAGCGGGATCTGGTGTGGGTTCCCCTGGTGACCGGTGAAACGGCCAAGGCAGCCGGGCGGGCTGTGAGTGTCGCGGCGCAGCAGCAATTGCGACGCCAGTATGAAGTGGCCGACCAAGACTTTGCCGTATTGCTGGTGGGTCGCGACGGCGGCGTGAAACTTCGCCAGAACACGCCGGTGGACGCCCCTGCCTTGTTCGCGCTGATTGATTCCATGCCGATGCGTCAGCAGGAAGTGCGTCAGCAGGGAAAGCGCAGGCCGGAAGAGCGCTAGTGGGAAGGCTGCTAGCAGTAACCGTTTGCTAGCGGGCCGTCCAACCGCCATCAATCAGCAGGTCAGTGCCGGTGATGAAATTCGATTCCGGCCGACACAGATACAGCGCCAACTGGCCGATGTCCCTGGGGTCTCCCCACTGGCCTAAGGGAATGCTGGAGAGGAACTGCCGGTTCTTTTCCGCGTCCTGCATGAGAGGGGTGTTCATCTCAGTGGCGAAGGGTCCAGGGCTGATGCCGTTGACGGTGATGGCCTCCGGGGCAAGCTCCAGTGCAAGCGCCTTCACCATGCCCAGCAGCGCGGACTTTGAGGCAGAGTAGGCGGTGCGCTCGGGAAGCGAGACGTGGCTCATGATGGAGGTGAGAAACAGGATGCGGCCGTAGCCGTGCCCCTTCATCATCGGGACGCATTCGCGGGTGGCCAGAAAGGCGCTGGTGACATTGGAGTTCATCACGTAGTGCCATTCGTCCAGGGTGAAGTCCGTGACGGGTTTGCGCAGGTTGACGCCGGCGTTGTTGATGAGAATGTGCATGGCGCCGCCGTGCTGGCGGATGGAGTCGCCCAGGGCGCGCACGTCGGCTTCCACGGTGAGGTCGGCTGGCTGCACCAGCGCCTTGCCGCCGGCGGTTTCCACCATTGCGGCGGTTTCAGCCAACTGTTCGGCATTGCGTGAGGTGACCACGACGGTGGCTCCCGCGGAGGCGAGCGCGACGGCCATGGCGCGCCCTAAGCCTTTGCTGGCGCCGGTGACCACGGCCACTTTACCGGAAAGAAAATGTTCGTTGGCTGACACTGGATGGGCCTCCTTTGCGCAATTCCTTGCAGTTCCCCAGTTTACCGTGCTGCTGGCGCGCGGATCGTGTCGCCGCGGCGGCCACATGGCTGTTACTGACGGTAAACCCGAGCGCTTGGCCCTTGGGGCTGAAGGCTCTATGCTGAAACTGGTTGGAGGAAGATACTGATGTTTTTCATTCGAATGATCCTGGCGGTGGCGCTGTGCGCGGCGCCTGCGTTTGCTGACTTGAGCTACAAGACCGAAACGAAAGTGACCGGCGGCGCGATGGCCGCGGCGATGCGGATGGCGCAAAAAATGTCGAAGACCGCCCGCAGCGCCATGGAGGGCGCCACCTACATCAAGGGCAATCGCATGGCGGATGTATCCGGCGACACGATGACGATTATGGATCTGGACGCCGAGACGGTGACGATGGTGAATCACGCCAAGCGCGAGTATTCGGTGGCTACCTTTGCGCAGTATCAGCAGTACATGGCGCAAATGGCTTCCCGGATGCAAGGCAAAAAGAACGATGTGAATGTGCGTTACAGCGTGAAGATCAACGATGGCAACAAGCAGCAAACCGTGGGTGGTTTCCCGGCCAGGCTGACCGTGATGTCGCTTTCGGTGGACGCCAGTGACCAGAAGGGCAATGCGGGATCGATGGACATGGTGAACGATGTGTGGCTCACATCCGAAGTGGCTGGGGCCGAGGAGATGCGGGCCTTTGGAGAGAAACTGGCGGCAAAGCTCGGCCAAGGGCTGGGGTCGCGGATGGGGGCGATGACGGCGATGCTGCAGCAGCAGGGTGGCGGCTCGGCGCTGAAGGAGTTCCAGGAGAACGCGGCCAAGCTGGAGGGAGTGCCCGTACTGACAGTGGTGCGGATGGGTCCGGCGGGCTCTTCGGCGAGGATGATGGCGCAGGCGGGCAAGATGCCGGAAGAACAGCCTGAGGGCAAGGACGACAGCAAGCCTTCCGTAGGCGGGATGCTGCGCGGGATGGGGGGCTTGGGTGGATTTGGTCGCGGAAGGCAGAATCAGGATGCGCCTCCCAGCCAGGGTGCTGGCGGTGGCGACATGCTGATGGAGATGGCCATGCGCAGCTACGATTTCTCGATCGCCGCGGTGTCAGACAGCCAGGTGACCGTCCCGGCAGGGTACAAGCAGGTGGAGAGCGACATCCAGAAGGGCTTGCGCTAACAGGCGGCAAACACGACCGGCGAAAGCGTACACGGACGCGGAAACGCAACGGGCGGCGGGCATCGGGGGATGCTGGTCGCCCGCTGTGTTTTGGTGGTGGCCAGGGCGGCTGCCTTGCGCTAACGGCGGCGCTGCCGGGACAATAGAGGGCAATGCAACGACGCGACTTTCTGCTTGCTTCCACGGTGGCGCTGCTGCCTGGTTTCGCCCGGGGCTCAGCGGCTGCCCCACTGTTCAATGGCCGCGACCTGAGCGGATGGCACGTGGTGGATGGCCCGCAAAGTGCCTTCTATGTGGCAGACCAGGCCATTTGCGCCAGCCCCGCCTCAGCGTGGCCCTCCTGGCTTTCCACTGACCGGCAGTTCGAGAACTTCGACCTCAGCGTGGAGTTTTTCGTGAGCGGCTGGTGTGATGGCGGCGTCTACATCGCTGCTCCGGAGCATGGCAGGCCCAGCTTCTGCGGCTACAAGGTAAACATCTTCCAGGCGGTGGATGAGACGCCGATGAACAACTCCATGGGGGCGATTTTCCCTGTGGTGGCTCCGCGCAAGGTGAACGTGAAAAGCAAGCGCGAGTGGAACCAGATGCGTATTCGCTTTGACTGGCCGCGGCTGCAGGTGTGGGTGAATGGCGAGGTGATTCACGACCTGGACGTAAGCCAGCATCCTGGGCTGGCCCACCGGTTGCGCAAGGGCTATATCGGCCTGGAGGCGCTGAGTTATCCGCTGCGCTTCCGTAATCTGATGATTGAAGAACTGCCCTCCACTGACCGTTGGACCGTGCTGTATGAAAAGCCTGAGGACATCCAGAAACATTGGATGATTACCGACAACAGTGAGCGCGCGCCGGTGCGATTTGAAGGCTATGGTCCCGTGCTGTGGTGTGATGGAAGTGGCAACCTGGGCACGCGCGAGATGTTCGGTGACTTCGAATTGCAGCTCTACATTCGTGGGCCGCATCACCACAACAGCGGGGTGATTTTCCGGTCGAACGGCGAATCAACGGCCATTGCGGGCAAGTACGAAATTCAGGTACACAATGTGCCGGAGGCGCACTATCCCACGGGTTCGCTGTACCACTACAAGCGGGCGCGCTATCCGCAAATTGCGGATGAGCAGTGGTATCTGTTTCAGATGGGCGCCAAGGGTAAGGATTGCTGGGTGCGCATCAACGGGGAAACCGTGCTGGAGTACGGAGACTTGAAGAACCTCAAGCCGGGCCGGATTGAGTTGCAGGCGCACCGTCCGGGCGTGTGGGTGGAGTTTAAGGACATACGCGTCAAGCCAGCCTAGTGCGCGCGACAAGCAAGAAGCGGGAGAGCAAAGATGAACAAGACATTCGGTGTGATGGCGGCGACGGCTCTGCTGTTGGTGAGTTGCGGGAAGAACACTTCCAGCGCACCACCACCGGAGGGCGGGGCGACGCCGGCGCCAGTTGCTGCGTCCGCTGCGCAGGCTGGCGGCGCAACGGCGGGTGCGATGACAGAGGCCGGTGGATTGCAGTGGCAAGCGCCGGACGGGTGGTCCGCGCAGCCGGAACGCCCCATGCGAGCGGCCACCTACAGCGTCCCCGCCGAAGCAGGCGACCCCGAGCCGGGAGAGATTGCCGTCTTCTATTTCGGACCCAACGAAGGTGGCGGCGTGCAGGCCAACATCGACCGCTGGATTGGCCAGGTGCGGCAGCCCGATGGCAGTGACTCCACCAAGAAAGCGAAGGTGGAAAAGGTGCAGGGCGCGGTGGCGCTGACGATGCTGGACCTGACGGGAACCTACCTTGCCAGCTCCGGGCCGATGATGCAGGTGAGCGCCGAGAAGCCGGGCTTTCGCATGATCGGCGCGATTGCTGAAGGTCCGCAGGGCGCGGTGTTCTTCAAGTTCACCGGGCCGGAAAAGACCGTCCAGGCCAATGCCGCCAAGTACCTGGAAATGGTGAAGAGCGTGCGGCGGAAGTAATGCCTACTTTCGGGTGGCGGTAAAGGTGCCCGTCGCCTGGCCTGCCAGGTCAACGGTGCCCTTCAGAGAGGTTGGGCTTTCGATGGAGCCCTCATAAATCACCTTCGCCTCGCCACCCATGGAGAGGGTGAACTCCAGACGGAAGCGTTTGCCCTCGACGACGCCGGTGACGTCGGCCTCGCCGAGTTGACCGGAGTATTTGCCGCTGAGCTTGGTTCCATCCTGCTTCAGTTCAAAGCGTGGGTCGCCACTACCGGCATCCGTGGTGACATTGAAAACCCAGGATCCGGTGAGGTTGGCTTCCTGTGCCTGCAAGGGGCCAGGGAAGCTGATGACAAGCAGACACAACAGCAGCATCAGGCCAAGGGCCTGTCGCAGATCACGGCGGGACGAGGGCATCGCGATTTCCTCCGGCTTCAGTGTATCGCGGATAGCGACCGGTTCCGGCACGGCGCGGGGGAAGCGGTCGGCTCTTGAATCGTGTTGCTGGTCAGGTGGCTGGCTTAGGCAGCTTTTTGCTTGCTCTCTAAAGAGAAGACGAATTGCTCATAGCTCAGGCCGACGTTCTGAAGAGTGGACGCTAACAGATCCATCCCTGCCTGGATGCCGCGTTGCCCGTCGCCGTGCGCGATTTCGGCTGCGCGCAGTTTTTGGTAGATTTCCTGCACCACCGGGATCGCGCTTCGGTTGGGTACCCTGCGGTTGGAGTGGTATCCCAGCACCTTGCCGCTGCGGTCAACCGTAGGTGTGACGTGGGCAAACACCCAGTAATGATCGCCGTTCCGAGCCTGGTTCACCACGTAGGCAAAGATTTCGTTGCCGGCGCTCACGGTGTCCCAGAGGGCGCGGAAGACGCAGCAGGGCATGGACGGATGTCGGATAAGGTTGTGTGGCTGGCCCAGGAGTTCTTCCTCGGTATAACCGGATACGCGCTGAAAGACCAGGTTGGCGTAGGTGATGATTCCCTTGGCGTCGGTCTTGCTGACGATGATCTCGTCGTCGCGGAAGAAGCACTCCCTGCCGCTAGGCGGGGTTTTCTGTCTACGCACGATTCCTCCTAGCGCCGGACCCTTGGGAAGTGATCGCGGCCTCAAACAAAGTTGCAAACGCCGTGAGATGGTTGGTCGCGCGGGCAGGCAGCGCGGACGCGCCATCGCCGGCGGAACGCGCCTCATCCTGCATGGACTGAGGCGGAAAAGGTGCTGATGGAGTCCCGCAATGAGGTGGCTTCCGTCAGCAGAGCTTCCGCTGGTCGCAGCAATTCTTCGACACTGGCGCTTGCCGATTGGGTTGACCGGTCCATGCTGGCCAGACGTTCCTCAATGGCCTCGGTCGCGTGCAAGGCGCTTTCAATGCTTTGGTGGATGGCGGTGGTTGCCTGGTGTTGGCGCTGGACGGCTAACGCAATCTGCTGTGCCAGATCATCCACGCGATGGATGGTGGCGCCCACTCCGGCCAGAGACTTCACGGTTGCTTCGGAAGCCTGGTGAATGGCCGTAACCTCCAGTTCGATCTCTCTGGTGGCGGCCGTGGTTTGTTGGGCCAGTTGCTTCACTTCGCTGGCTACTACGGCGAAACCGCGCCCCGCCTCGCCACTGCGCGCGGCCTCAATGGCCGCGTTCAATGCCAGCAGGTTGGTTTGCCGCGCCACACGGGAAATCGTCTGAACCACCCCGTCGATCTTTCTGGTTGCGTCCCGCAATTCCGCAAGCACCACGGAGACCTGATTGGCGCTGGCAACGGCTTCGTTGGCGACACGGGCGGAGTCTGTCGCGCGCTGGTCAATCTCGCCGACGGCCTGGAAGAGCTGTTCCGCCGCGCGAACGGCTACCTGAACGCTTTGCGTGGTCTTCCGACTGGCCTCGCTGGCGCGTGAGGAATCCTCTCGATTCTGGGTGGCCACCAGCGCGAGACTGGCGCCGGATTCGCGGATACGCAAGGCGCTGGCCTGCAGCCTCTCGGCGATAGCGCCGTTGGACTGTTCCCATGCCAAGGCCATTTCCTGCCGTCGCTGCTCGCCCATGCGCAAGGCCTCTGCCTGATCCGCCATGCTCTGGCTGGCAGCGTTAATGCGGTGGGCGCCATCGTGAAATGCGCCGCGCATTCCCTTCAGTACGAATCGTCGATGGAAGCGGCCTTGACTGGCAGCGTCCAACGATACTTTGGACTCGCGCACAAAGGCGTCAGTCTGGTCCAGCATGCAATTGATGCCATGCATGGCGCGGGCGAGCTGAGGGTGATCGGGAATCCCGATGAGGCGTGCCTCCAGGTCACCGTTGGCGACGCGTTCGCAGACGGACGCGATCTGCAGTAGGCCCGCAAGGACGAGTTCGCTAGCGGTCCCGACCTGGTCGCCGCTGTGCTGTGGGCTGGCGTGCTGTGGGCTGGCGTACTGTGGGCCTTCGTCGTCGTTGTGATTCTGGTGGTCAGCGTGGGTCTCGCCGGTGCTTTGGTTGGGGCTCTTCCGCGGGCCGTGTGAGGCTGTCCGCCCGTCTTGCGGGCTGTTGGGTTGCGCTTCGGTCATGCGAATTCTTTCCGCGCCTCCGAGGGGAACACGAAGTCCTGCTGTTGCATTCCTTGCTGCTGGTGCATATCGGCAGTTCGCCGCGATTTCGTGAGGGGAACAGAGCGCGCCTGCGTCCAGGTTGCGAAGGGAAGGCCAGGGACGCGGCCGATGGCGGCCTGACCCCGGGGCAGATGCGCTTCGACCATGCGGGAGTTGCCGCGCTGTCACCTTTGGAGAGGGGATTGCATCCTCGTGGCAGTAGAGCCATGGTAGGAACCAATGAAAAGAGTCCTGATTCTCTTCTTAGCCGGACTTCCCTTGCTTGGCCAGCAGCCCATTAGCTTGCGGGAAGCCGTGGAGCGTGCGCTGCGGCAGAACCCGGGCATGCAAGCACTGCAGCAGCGTGAGCAAGCGGCGGGCTATCGCAGGCAGGCAGCGCGGAGCGGATACCTGCCCCAGGTGAACTACCAGGAAATGGTGCAGCGGGGGAATAACCCGGTGTTCGTGTTTGGGACCCTGTTGACGCAACGGCAGTTCAGCGAACGGAACTTTGCCATCAACAGCCTGAACCGGCCGGATTTCGTCACCAACTTCCAATCGATGGTGACTGTGGACCAGGTGGTATTCAATGCGGGACGAACGGGTGACGCGGTGAAGGGCGCCGAGATCGGCAAGGAGATGGAGGGACAACGGACGCGCACGGAGGAACTGGCGCTGATGCAGCGCGTGGCAGCCTGCTACCTGGGGGCGAAGCTGGGCGAGCAGGCGTTGGCGGCGGCCCGGGAGAGCGCGCGTTCGGCGACGGCGGATCTTGAGCGCGCGGAATCGTTTCGTCGCGAAGGGATGAATACCGATGCCGACGTGCTGTCCATTCGGGTGTACCTGGCCAGCGTCAAGCAGGAAGTGATTGAGCGCCAGACGCAACTGCAGATTGCGCATGCGGCACTGAACGTGGCCATGGGCGAAGCCGAGGAGGCCACCTTCCAACTGGTGACGCCGTTGCTGGAAACAGCCTACGAGGCGCAGGCGCTGGAGGACAGCCAGCAGGCTGCTGTCAGCCGCAGGCCGGAGTTAGGCCAGGCGCTGCGGGGGGTGGATCTGGCGCGGTTGGGAGAGAAGACCGCAAAGTCGGCCTACTGGCCGGAAGTGTTCGTCCGCGGCGTGTTTGAAACTGACCGGCAGGAAGTGCTGAACAAGGGCGGTGCGAACTGGTTCCTGGGCGGCGGATTGCGCTGGAACGTCTTCAACGGCTTGCGCACGCAGGCGCAGGTGGGAGAGAGCAAGCACCAGGTGGCCGCGGCGGAGGCTGAGCAGCGGCAGGCGCTGGCGGGTGTGCGCTTCCAGGTGAGGCAAGCCTGGCTGCAGTGGAAGTCAGTGCAGGAGCGTTTGTCCGTGGCCAGCGCCACCGTGGCTGAGGCGGAGGAGAGCCTGCGGATCACGCGGGATCGCTATGAGAACGGCTTGGCTACGGTGACGGATCTTCTGCGGACAGAGGCTGCGTTGCTGGGGGCGAAGACCAACTACCTGGCGGCCTTGTATGGCCAGCGCACCGCGGCCGTACACCTGGAAGCGGCGCGGGGCACGCTGGAGTCGGCCTCGCTGTTGTTCGACTAGGAGACACATGCCCGCCCCCACTGCCGGGCGCGTTGGGTGTGGATGACACTGTGGCGAAGAGCGCCAGAGAGAGGATGAGGATGGGCAACAAGACGAGCCTGAGATTCGCGGCAGGGGCCGTGTTGGCCGTGGCCTTGAGCGGATGCGGCGGAGGGGAGCCGGCCTCGACGCGCGAGACCCCACGGCGGGAAACCGTCCGCGCCGCGGTGCATGTGATGTCCGTGCGGCAGGCCACCGCGTTTGTGGAAGGCACGGGCACGGTGGAGGCGCGCACCGAAGCGCAGATTGCGGCGCGGGTGATGGGCTACATCCAGAGCATTCCTGTACGCGAGGGTGATCGTGTCTCCGCGGGGCAGATGCTGGTGGAGATCAGCGCCTCTGAGATGCAGGCTGCCGTGGCCCAGGCGCGGGCGGCGGGGCAGGAAGCACGCAGCGCGCTGGCGGAAGTGGAGAGTGCGATTGCGGCAGCGGAAAGCCAGGCCAAGCTGGCTGAGGCCACCTTTACGCGCATGGATAACCTGCACCAGCGCAAGTCGATCAGCGATCAGGAATTCGACGAGGCCACGGCGAGGAACGCGGCCGCGCAGGCTGCGCTGCGCATGGCCCAGGCCAAGCGGGCGCAGGTGAACGAGAAGATTCAGCAAGCCAGCGCGGCACAGCAGGCGGCCGAAGCGCAACTGAGCTATCTGCGCATCCAGGCGCCGTTCGCCGGGCTGGTGACGGCACGGATGGCGGAGCCCGGAAGCCTGGCCTCGCCTGGCATGCCGCTGTTGCGCATCGAACAGGCGGGCGTCCACCGGCTGGTGGCGAGCTTTCCGGAATCGATTCTCAGCGCGGTGAAGCTGGGACAATCTCTGCCGGTAGTCATTGATGCGATTGGATTGCGCGCCGAGGGGACGATTGCCGAGATCGCTCCAACGGTGGACGCGGCAACGCGCACCGTTGCCTTGAAGATCAGCTTGCCTGTACACGCATCCATGCGGAGTGGCCTGTTCGGCAAAGCCAGCGTTCCGGCGGGGACGCGCGACAGCCTGCGCGTGCCGCACAGCGCGGTGCGAGAGACGGGCCAGTTGAGCAGCGTTTTCGTGCTGGATGGCAATGTCGCGCGGAGCCGGATGGTGAGCCTAGGCGATGCCGCGGAAGGCACGCGTGCGGTGTTAAGCGGACTCAGCGCGGGTGATCGCATTGTCAGTAATCCGCCGATGTCGATGCGCGATGGAGATCCGGTGGAGGTGGCGCAATGAGCGACGCGCTGCAACCCGGCAAACCGCCAGGAGCCAGGCTGGGCATCTCCGGTCGCTTCGCCGGACTGTGGATTAACAGCAAACTGACGCCGCTGTTCATCGTGGCGTCGCTGTTCCTGGGGCTGTTCGCGGTCATCAACCTGCCGCGCGAAGAGGAGCCGCAAATCATCGTACCGATGGTGGACATCTTCGTGGCCATGCCGGGTGCTTCTGCCAAGGAAGTGGAACAGCGCGTCACGACACCGATGGAGAAGTTGCTGTGGGAAATCCCAGGCGTGGAGTATGTCTACAGCACTTCCAGCCCGGGGATGGCGATGGCCATCGTGCGCTTCTACGTTGGGCAGAACGAAGAGGACAGCATCGTCCGGCTGAACCAGAAGATGTCAGCGAACTTCGACCTGATCCCGCCCGGGGCCAGCCAGCCGTTAATCAAGCCGCGTTCCATTGATGATGTGCCCATCCTGGCGTTGACCCTGTGGAGCGACCGATACGGGGATGACGCGCTGCGTCGCATTGCCGCGCAAGCCACCCAGGCCATCAAGCAGGTGAACGATGTGTCGGAAGTAACGCTCATCGGCGGCCAGAGACGGCAGGTGCTGGTGACCCTGGATGCCGCGCGGCTGCAGGCCTTCGCGCTGTCGCCAGGGCAGGTGATGCAGGCCGTGCAGCGTGGGAACCAGCGATTGCCTTCAGGCCGCTTTTCGCAGCAGGAAAGGGAGTTCGTTCTGTACACGGGCGACTTCCTGCGCGATGCCGACGAAGTGGGCAGCCTGGTGGTGGCCGCCGTGAATGCGCGTCCGGTGTACCTGCGCGACGTTGCCGCCATTCGCGATACCGGCGAGGAGCCCGTGCAGCGCGTAGAGTACGGTGCGGCGGGTAGTTTCCGCCCCGCGGTAACGGTGGCCGTGGCCAAGCGCAAGGGCAAGAACGCCATTGCGGTGGCCGAGCATGTGCTGGCAAAGATGGAAACCTTGCGCGGCGACACTATTCCGGCGGATGTCCACGTGAGCATCACGCGGCACTATGGGGAGTCCGCGCAAGAGAAGTCAGACGAACTGCTGTTCCACATGATGATCGCCATCGTGTCAGTGAGCATTCTGGTGGCGCTGACGCTGGGCTTCCGCGAGTCGCTGGTGGTTTTCGCGGCCATCCCCGTGACGTTGGCGTTGACGCTGACGGTGTTTTATCTGTACGGGTACACGTTAAACCGCATCACGCTGTTCGCGCTGATCTTTTCGATTGGCATTCTGGTGGACGACGCAATTGTGGTGGTGGAGAACATCGTGCGCCATGCGCGCATGAAGAGCAACGCCGGACGCCCCTTGCATCAGGTGGCGGTGGAAGCGGTGGACGAAGTGGGCAACCCCACCATCCTGGCCACGCTAGCCGTGATTGCGGCCATTCTGCCGATGGCCTTTGTGGGCGGATTGATGGGACCCTACATGCGTCCCATCCCCATTGGCGCTTCGGCGGCGATGGTGTTCTCGTTGATTGTGGCCTTCCTGGTAACCCCCTGGGCCGCCGTGCGTTTGTTAAAGCTGCAAGGCGAGGGCGGCCACCATGAGCACGAGGACCGCTTCACGCTGCTGTATCGCAAGTTCATGGGTTGGGTGTTGCCCAGTGCGGCGAACCGTTTCGCGTTTCTGGGCGTGGTGGTGGCGCTGCTGATGGGTTCGATGGTGCTGGTGTACATCGGGTTTGTGAAGGTGAAGATGCTTCCCTTCGACAACAAGAGTGAGTTCCAGGTGATTGTGGATATGCCCGAGGGCACGGCCCTGGAGGAGACCGCGCGGGTGACCCGGCTGCTTGCTGATGCCGTGCTGCAGGACCCGCACGTGACCGATGTGCAAACCTACACCGGCGCGGCCTCGCCCTACAACTTCAACGGACTGGTGCGGCACTACTTCCTGCGGCGTGGAGCGCACATGGCCGACATCCAGGTGAACCTGCTGCCCAAGCATGATCGCAAGCAGCAAAGCCACGACATCGCCAAGGCGATTCGAGACCGGCTGCGGCCCATCGCGCACACTGCGGGCGCCAACATCAAGGTGGCCGAGGTGCCTCCAGGTCCGCCGGTGCTGCAGACGATGGTGGCGGAAATCTACGGACCCACCGCGGAAGGACGCGACACACTGGCGCGCGCCGTACGCAAGATCTTCGACGAATCCCCGGGTGTGGTGGACGTGGATTCCTACATGGAAGACGACCAGCCGCGTGTGCGCATTGAGGTGAATCGCGAGAAGGCCGCCCTGCATGGCGTCAGCGTGGCGCAGGTAGCGCAGACGCTGGCCATCGCCAGCGGCGGGCACGTGGCGGGCTTGTTGCATCAACCCGAAGAACGTGAGGACGTGCCCATCGTGGTGCGGTTGGCGCGTGAGCAACGGAGTGACCTGCAACAACTGCAGGCGCTGCGGGTGACGGCCGCCAACGGGGCGCTGGTTCCGCTTAGCGAACTGGTGACCCTGCATCACGATACGGAAGACAAGGCGATTTATCACAAGAATCTGATGCCGGTCACCTATGTCACCTCCGATGTGGCGGGTGTGGTGGAAAGCCCTGTGTACGCCATTCTGGGCATCAACGACAAGGTGGATCTGCTTACCGCTCCCGACGGTGGGAAGGTGGCGCAGCTTACCGCCTCGCAACCGTTTAGCGACGCAAACTATTCCGTGAAATGGGATGGCGAATGGCACATCACCTATGAGGTGTTTCGCGACATGGGCATTGCCTTCGCGGTGGTGCTGCTGTTGATTTACATCCTGGTGGTGGGTTGGTTCCAAAGCTTCATCACGCCCATGGTAATCATGGCGGCGATCCCCTTTTCGCTAGTGGGCATCCTGCCCGCGCACGGCAGGTGGATGCGGGGGCGGTGCGATTCCGCCCCATGATGCTGACGGCCGCGGCTGTGGTGGTGGGTTCCGCCGTGATTCTGTTTGACCCGATTTTCCAGGGTTTGGCCATTGCGTTGATGGCGGGCGAGATTGCTTCGCTGCTGCTGTCGCGCATGACCGTTCCCATCGTCTATTACATGATCAACCTGCGGAAGCAGCGGAAGGAGACTGCGGCATGAGCCTGGAACGAATGTTGCGCATGATTGCCGGCATCGTGGTGCTGGCATCGGTGGCCCTGGGCTACCTGGTGAGCCCGAACTGGTATTGGTTTACGGCATTCGTGGGATTGAATCTGCTACAGAGCGCATTCACGAACTGGTGCCCGATGATGACGATACTGCGCAAGCTGGGCGTGCCCAGTTGTGAGGCGCCCCTACGCCAGAGCTGAGGGCGCACGCGCCATGGCGTGCGCGCGCGGCCATCATTGCGCCATGGCATGCGCGCGCGGCCTACTGGCTGGGCCGGTTGTGATAGTCCGGATAGGCGGGCTTGCTGTGCTTCGGCAGCGGCTTCGTCCGCAGCTCTTCCAGAATCACCTCAATGGCTTTTTCTAACTGCGCGTCTTTGCCTTGGCGCCAGGCAGCAGGGTCCAGGTCTACCTCGACATCGGGCGCGACGCCGTAGTTTTCCACGTCCCACTTACCCTCCGGGTTCCAGAACCCGAAGTGAGGGGCGGTGACGCTGCCGCCGTCGATGAGGTCAGGATAGCCGCCGATACCCACCAGTCCGCCCCAGGTGCGTTTGCCAATCAGCTTGCCCAGGCCTGCTTTGCGAAAGTACCAGGGCATGGCGTCTCCGCCGGAGCCCGCGTACTCATTGACGATCATCGTCTTGGGACCAAAGATGGCGGTGGCGGGCGTGGTGTAATCCTGCCCGTCGCGGGAGCTCCAGTAGTTCATCAAGGGGCGGTTCAGGTAGTCGATGATGTAGTCAGCGGCTTTGCCTCCGCGATTGAAGCGCTCGTCCACGATGGCCGCTTCCTTGTCGATTTGCGAAAAGAAATAGCGGTTGAAGTAGTCATAGCCTCCGCCCGCGGTGTCGGGCAAGTGGATGTAGGCTGCCCTGCCGCCGGTGCGCTGGGCTACATAGCGGCGGTTATCCTCCACCCAGGCCTTGGTGCGCAGCATTCCCTCACTACCCACCGGAACAACGGTCACTTCGCGGCGGTTGGCGCCATCGGGGCTGGAGGCAACCGTGAGCACCGTTTGCCGGTTGGCCTTCCCCAGGAAGAGGCGGAAGACCTCGTCGCTGGCGCGCAGTTCCTCGCCGTCGACAGCCAGCAAATACTCGCCTGCCTTGACGGTTACGCCGGGCTGGGTGAGCGGGGCCTTGAGGTCAGGGTTCCAGTTTTCGCCATCATAGACGCGCTGGAATCGATAGCGGCCGCCATCCAGCGTGAAGTCCGCACCCAGCAGTCCCACGGGCACGCGATCCACGGTGGGGATGTCGCCCCCACGCACGTACAGGTGGCCGACGCTGAGCTCGCCCAGCATTTCGCTGAACAGGTAGTTCAGGTCAGCCCGGCTGGCGATGGTTTCCACATAGCGCAGATACTTCTTCCTGGCCGCATCCAGGTTCAGCCCATGGAAGTTGGGCGCGTAAAAGAAGTCGCGTTCGATGCGCCAGACCTCGTTGTACATCTGCCGCCATTCCTGGCGGGGGTCCACCCACACTTGCGCCTGGGCCAAGCTGAGGTTCCCATCGCCTGCTTTCGGGGCGGCGGCGGTTCCCACGATCCGCCACGTGGAGCCCTGGCGCAGCAGCATTTTCTTTCCGTCGGCGGAGACCTCCATCGCCGTGCGGATGTCGGTGAGAAAGGTTTCCAGCTTACGCTTCTTGAGGTCGAAACGGTGCACGATGTAATCGTTTCCGTTGCTGTCAGTAGCAGGCAGGATGGGGGCCTGGCGCAGGAAGAGAATGCCCTCCGGCCCGACGGCCAGACCGCGGAAATTGCGCTCCGGGATGGGCAGGGCAAGAATGCGCTGGGTGATGCCTTCGAAGTGGATGGTGGTGGTGACGGGCTCCTTCTTCGCCTTGGCGGAGGAGGTAGCGGCCTCGCCATCCTTCTGCTCTGCCGGCTTCGATTCGTCCTGAGAGGCATCTTCATCGCCGGACTTCTTTTCCGTCACCGGCTTCTCCTCATCGCTTTCCGGGGCCAGGGGGGATTCGTCGCTGGCGCGTAGCACCACCACATAGGCATGGCTGGAAACCGGCCGTGAGGAACTGGAGAGGTCCAGGCCGCCCGTGGATGGGCCGACATTGGTGCTGGCAACCAGGTAAAGGTACTTGCCGCCGCGATCGAACACCGGGAAGCGGGCGTCGCTCATGCCATCGGTGATGGGATGCTTGGCCCCGCTTTCCACATGGAAGGCCCACACCTGACAAAGGCGGTTGGGCAATTGCTTGGAATAGGCCAGATAGCGGCTGTCGGGCGACCAGGCAGGGTCAAAGAAGCGGAAGCTCTCCTGGTAGGTAGCCGTATCCACTTTGGTGGAGGCGCCACTTTGCACGTCCAGCACCCAGAGATTCAATCGTTTGTCGTAGTAGGCAAGGCGCTTGCTGTCGGGGCTCCAGAGAAGTCCGTAGTAAAACGATGGCGCATCGCCCAGGGGGATCGCGCGCGGTTTCTCTTTGCCGAACTGGTCACTGAGGTGCAGTTCATATTCGCCGGACGCATCGCTGAAGTAGGCGATGGTCTTGCCATCCGGAGACCAGGCGGCATCGCGCTCGGCCACGCCCGGAGTGCGGGTGAGGTTGCGCGGGTCGCCCTTTTCCAGGGGGACGGTGAGGATGTCGCCGCGCGCGCTCAACACGACGCGGGCGCCGCTGGGAGAGAGGCTGGCCGACTGAACGAACTTTTCGGCCTTGACGAAGCGGGAGCGTACCTCGGGCAGGTCAGCCCGGACGCGGATGTCTACTTTGCTGGCGCGCTTGCTGGACGGATCGAAGATGAAGACCTCGCCGAACTGTTCGTAAATGATGCCTCCGGGGCCGGCGCTGGCTTCCTTGATGTCAAGGCCACGATTGTCGAGGACGCGCGAGACTTTGCCTCCGCGGGTGTCGTAGGCGAACAGCGTGACGGGGCCTTCCCGGTCAGAGAGAAAGTAGACGGCGTCGCCTAGCCACATGGGCGCGAAGTCATTGGAATCCGTGCGCGGCAACTTCACCACCTTGGAGTCCGCCAGGGTGGCGATCCAGATGGGCGTGGCGCGGCCGCCGCGATAGCGCTTCCAGGCTTGAAAGGCGCGGGCGATGGGCACGTAGGCGATGCGGGCGCCATCGGGGGAATACGAGCCCTCTTCGGCCATGGGCAGCGGTGCGGGTTGCGGGAAGCCACCCGTGGCGGGCACGGTGAAGAGCCGGTTGTAGCGGTTGTAACTGTCGCGGCCAGAGCGGAAGAGGATCTCGCCGGAGGGGGTCCAGCCCACAACGGTGTCGGTGTCCGGATGATGCGTGATCCGCTGCGGAGTGCCTCCGGCGGCGGGTACGACGTAGACATCGAGGTTACCCTCGTAGTCACCGGTGAAGGCGATCTGGCTGCCATCGGGAGAGAAGAAGGGGCCCGATTCCCGGCCGGGTCCGACGGTGAGGGGGCGCGCGTCGCCTCCGCTACGGTCCACGATCCAGAGATCATTGGCGTACTCGAAGACGATCTTCTCCCGGGACATCGTGGGGGCGCGCAGCAACTGGGCATGCGCCGACAACGCCATCAGCAACATGGCCAAGAGGACGAAGAGCCGGGGAGAGCGGGCGTGTGAAGCACAGGAGGTGCAGATGGAACCGGTGGGCATGCTTGGAGTCTACCGCCGAATCCACCATGCGCGCAGCGACGGTAGGGGAGAGCACGGTGAGTAGCCGGATGAGCGGCATGGTCCGGATGCTGGAGAGTGTCGCGGGATGACGAGCAAGTGCCCTGCGTGCTTGCGCGGACGCGTGGCATAGCATGTGTGCTAGCGTCGTGTCATGCCTTCTCATCCATCGCGCCGTCGCTTTTTGCAGCAGTCCCTCCACGTAGCGACGGCCCTGGGTGCGGTGGGCTGTGGGCAAAAGCAACCGGCCTCCGCGCGGAGACCGAACATCCTGTTTGTGATTGCCGACGATTGGAGCTATCCGCACGCCGGCGCCTACGGGGATGCCGCCGTCAAGACGCCGCACTTTGACCGGGTGGCGCGCGAAGGGGTTCTGTTTACGCACGCATTCTGCGCCGCTCCGTCGTGTACGCCCTCACGGAGCACCGTGCTGTCCGGTCGTCATCTCTACAAGACGGGCGAGGCGGGCGTGTTGTACGGGGCCATTCCGAAGGATCTGCAGTTGTATCCGCATGCGCTGGAGGATGCGGGGTACTTCACGGGCTTTACGGGCAAGGGCTGGGGTCCGGGGAAGGCCGATGCGCTGGGCATGGATCGCTCTCCGACGGGGAAGCCCTTCCAGGAGAAGGCGCACGTGGGTGAGATTCGCCCGGGCATCAATCCGCGGGACTACGCCGCCTGTTTTGGAGACTTTCTGGAAGCACGTCCCAAAGGTGCGCCCTTCTGTTTCTGGATGGGTGCGTCAGAGCCACACCGGATCTACCAGGATGGCGCGGGCAGGAAAATGGGTAAGCTGCTAAGCGACGCCAAGGCGCCTGCATTCTGGCCCAATGTGGAAACCGTGCAGAGCGACATTCTGGACTACTACACGGAAGTGGAGTGGCTGGACGAGCAGTTGGGCAAAGCGCTGGCGCGGCTGGAGAAAGCCGGGGAGTTGGACGACACGATAGTGGTGGTGACCAGCGATAACGGGATGCCGTTTCCGCGCGCCAAGGCCAACCTCTATGACTGGGGAACGCGGATGCCGCTGGCGATCCGGTGGGGCAATGGAGCCGCGCCGGGGCGGGTGATTCATGACATGGTGAGCCACATCGATCTGGCGCCAACGTTCCTTGATGCCGCGGGATTGCCGCCGCTGGCAGGGGCCACCGGGCGCAGTCTGCTGCCGCTGTTGAAATCCGGCAGCCAAGGCATTGTGGACGAAACGCGCGATCATGTGGTGACCGCCGTTGAGCGCCACACCATCTGCCGCCCCGAAAACGCCACCTACCCCATGCGCGCCTTGCGCACCCGCGATTACCTGTACATCCGCAACTTTGAACCGGACCGCTGGCCTACCGGCGGGCCGGACTTCGTCTCCATCACCCGGCAGACGCATGGAGATGTGGATGGCAGCCCCACCAAGAGTTTTTTGCTGGATGCGGCCAGCCGGGCGGAGTACCCGGAATTGTACGCGCTGAACTTCGGCAAGCGACCGGCGGAAGAACTGTACGACGTGCGCAACGACCCGGATAATGTGCGCAATCTGGCGGGCCTGGAAAGCATGCGGGCCGTGCTGTCCAGACATCGCGACCGACTGGAGACCATCCTGCGTGGGGAAGGGGACCCGCGGGTGGAGGGCCGGGACCCCTGGCAGGCCTACGAGTGGCATGGCGCAGCATTGCCCACCCAGACCGGCCCTGTGTCGGCTGGTCCTGCTCCCGCTGGCCCTGTGTCGGCTGGCCCTGCTCCCGCCGGCCCTGTGTCGGCAGCTCCTGCGCCAAAGCGGTGATTGTCCGCAACCATTGCGCATCGATTGCGGAACTTGTCATCCATCCGTCAACCTCCTGTAACAGCCGCTGCCTATGCTGAGGGTTGATGCAGACAACGACGGCCGCCACGCATGCTGCTACTCCCGACAAGCTGGTGCTGATCCAGCCCTCTGAATTGCTGGTTGGACCCCTGCGGCAGCGTCTGTTTTTGGCGCCGCTCGCACAGTTGCTGTCCCAACTGCTGGGCATCCAGGGCATCAATGAGCTCTACGCCGCGGAGGCGCATCAGCCGCCGGGCCTTCCGTTCTATCGCGGGTTGTTGCACCGGCTGAACGTAGACGTGCGGGTGGATGCGCAATCCCTACGACGGATTCCGGTCTCTGGACCGCTGATTGCAGTGGCCAACCATCCGTTGGGCGTGCTGGAAGGCGTGGTGCTGCTATACCTGCTGGCGCAGGTGCGGGTTGACTCGCGGGCCATGGCCAATTACCTGATGTTGCGGGTGCCGCAGTTGCGCGAGACCATCATTCCAGTGGACCCTTTCGGTGGACCCGAGTCCACCAAAGCCAACCTGGCCAGCATGCGCGATGCGCTGCGGTGGCTGCGGGCGGGTGGCGCGCTGGGTGTGTTTCCGGCGGGCGAGGTGTCGCACTGGAACCCCAGAGAGCGACGGGTGGAGGATCCTCCCTGGAACCCGAATATCGCTGCCTTGGCGCGCCGCACCGGCGCCACAGTGCTTCCGATTTTCTTCCATGGATCTAACGGCCTGGCGTTCCATTTGGGCGGCATGCTGCATCCGCGGCTGCGCACGGCGCAGTTGGCGCGTGAGATGTTGGGAAAGCGCGACAACCGGCTTGAGGTGTGCATCGGTAGTCCCATTGCGGCTGAGAGTCTGAAGAACTGGGGCAGCGACTCCGAGTGCATTGAGATGCTGCGGCGCTGCACGTATCTGTTGGGTGAGGGTGTCCGGGGTTCGCAATCGGCAACCCGGACAGGATTATGGAGACCGTCCACGGCCGGCCCCTTGCTTTCCCGACCGCTGGCAAAGTCCGCGGCAATGGATCTGGTGTCGGGCGAGGTGTCTTCCCTGGACGCCAGCGCTTGCCTGGCCAACGTGGGCGCTCTATGGGTGTTTGAGGCAGGCGCTCGGGAGTGCCCGAACCTGGTGCGTGAAATTGGTAGGCTGCGCGAATTGAGCTTCCGCGCGGTGGGCGAGGGGAGCGGCAAGCCCAGGGACCTGGACCGCTTCGATCAATCCTATCGCCACCTCTTCGTGTGGAACCAGGAAAGCCGCGAAGTGGTGGGCGCTTACCGCGCGGCGCGGGTACACGAGGTGCTTGCCAGCCGGGGTCCGCAGGGCCTGTATCTGCCCACCCTGTTCAAGTTCCAACCAGGCTTCTTTGAGGCGCTTGGCCCGGCCCTGGAACTGGGTCGCTCATTTATCCGCCCGGAGTATCAGCGAAGCCCCGCCGCGTTGTTGCTGCTGTGGAAGGGCATCGCCGCCTATGTGGCAAGACACCCGGAATGTACGCGGCTGCTTGGTCCGGTGAGCATCTCCAACGCCTACAGCCAGTGTTCTCGCCAGATCCTGGTGGACTACCTGCGCGAGCGTGCGGGCCACCCCACCTTAAGCGGTTTGGTGCAACCGCGCAAACCGTTTCGTGCGCTCCCCTTGCTGGGATGGCACGCGGACCTCACCCGCACCCTCGCGCAGGAACTGGATGACGTTTCGTCGCTGATTGCGGGCATTGAGCGGGATGGCAAGGGAGTTCCGGTGCTGCTGCGCCAGTACTTGAAGCTGGGCGGACGGCTGCTGGGCTTCAACGTGGATCCTCACTTTTCCAACGTCCTGGACGGCCTGATCTTTGTTGACCTGCTGGAGACCAATGTCAAGGCCCTTGACCGCTATATGGGCAAAGAGGAAGCAGCGCGTTTTCTGGCCGGCCACGGGCGCAACGCGGGACAAGCCGGAATGCTGTCGCCGGTGCAGATGCCGCCCAGCTAGCGGCGTGGTGAAAAGCCGGGAATCGGGTGGGGATGCGGGACGGCTCAGCCGGCGGCATCTCGGCGCGAGCTACCGCATTGACGGGCCATTGGGCGCGCGAAGCCGCCGCTAAGGCTTGCCCGGGTGCAACACCTCAGCAATTTCCTTTTCCGTGATGGCGCCCGACTTGATAATCCGCCAATAGGGGTCGGTGATGTCGACGGTGGTGCTGCCTTCGCTGATGCAGCCGCCGCCATCCAGCACCATGCGCAGGCGTCCGTCCATGGTGCCGAAGACCTCAATGCCCGCGCGGCAGGTGGGCTGGCCGGAAATGTTGGCGCTGGTGGCGATCAGCGGTTGGTCAAGGATTTCCACCAATCGTTTCGCCACGGGATGGCTGGTCTGGCGAAGAGCCAGACGGCCGGTTCCGCCGGTCACCTTCAGGGGTACCTTCTCGCTGGAGGGTACGATCATCGTCAGTGGGCCGGGCCAGAAGTGGCGGGCC
>JALOKO010000447.1 GCA_025456495.1 Bryobacterales bacterium
CCCCGCCCCCGCCGAAGGCTGCCCTGAAGATTGCGCACCCTTGTTCACCCATCAGTGGCATGGCTGGACAGTGGCCGTGAACCTGCGCACCGGCCAGTATGTCGTGAACGCCAATACCTACGCCCAGTACCGCTGCGTCATGCGTGGCAGCCCTGAATTGGGCAAGCCTCCGCGCGCCTTCCCTCCCGAGCAACTGGACCGCTCCAGTTTGCTGTAGCCATTTCGCGCTCACCGCGCTCCCGGCCTCCAAACCAGGACTCCAGCGGGATTGGTGCGAAAATGGGGCTGTGCAATCGATTGACCAACAACTGGCTTACCTCACCAAGGGCTTCGCCGAAATCATCCGCGAGGAAGACCTGCGTGCGCGCCTGACGCTCGCCCAAAAGGAAAATCGCCCCTTGCGTGTCAAGGCAGGATTTGACCCTACTGCCCCCGACCTTCACCTGGGCCACACCGTGCTGATCCGCAAACTGAAGCACTTCCAGGACCTCGGCCACACCGCCATCTTCCTCATCGGCGACATGACCGGACTGATTGGCGACCCCACCGGCCGCAACCTCACCCGCCCGCCGATGACCCGGGAACAGATTGCCGCCAACGCCGAAACCTACCGCCAGCAGATCTTCAAGCTCCTTGACCCCACTAAGACCGAAATCCGCTTCAACAGCGAGTGGCTGGAGCCGCTGGGGTTTGAGCAACTGGTGCGCCTCTGCAGCCACTACACTGTGGCGCGTCTATTGGAACGCGACGACTTCACCAAGCGCTACCGCGAGGGCAGCCCCATTTCACTGCACGAGTTCCTCTATCCCATCTCTCAGGGCTACGATTCGGTGGCCTTGCGCGCGGACGTTGAACTGGGCGGCACCGACCAGAAATTCAACCTTCTGGTAGGCCGCGAGTTACAGAAGGACTACGGCCAGCCCTCGCAGATTGTCGCCACCACCCCCTTGCTGGAAGGCCTGGACGGCGTGCAGAAGATGTCCAAGTCCCTGGGCAACTACGTGGGCATTGCCGAAGCGCCGGAGGAGATGTTCAAGAAGCTCATGTCCATCAGCGACGCCTTGATGTGGCGTTACTACGAACTGCTGACTGACCTTACCATCGATAACATCACCGCCCTTCGCCAGCAGACCGAAGGCGGACAGCGCCATCCCATGGAGGTGAAGACAGAGCTCGCCCGGCGCATCGTGGCCGACTTCCACTCCGCCGAAGATGCCGCCCGCGCGGCCGATGAGTTCACCAGGGTAGTGCGGCAAGGACAGGCGCCATCGCAGTTGGAGGCCGTTCCGCTACCGGATGAGGTCCGCCAGGATGGAGTCATTCGGGTGGATAAGCTGTTGGCCCGGTTGGGCATGGCCCCGTCGGTCACTGAGGCCGTTCGTCGACTGAAGGCCAACGCCGTGGAGATCAACGGCCACAAAGTGACGGAATTGAAGTACACTCCCGACAGTGAAGAATTGTTGGTGCAGGTGGGGAAAAAGTGGGCGCGCGTGCGTCTATAGGGATAAGCGCCCGATAACCCGGCCCGCATCGGAAATTACCGTGACCAGGCAGCGCACAATCCGCCAGCACATTGTCGGCCAGGACATGCTTGACCAGCGCAGTGGCGGCCAGCGCAGTGGCGGCCAGCGCAGTGGAGGCCAGCGCAGTGGCGGCCAGCGCGGTCCCCGATGGCGAGCCGCAAGGCTGGTGCTGTCCGTGGTGCTTGGGATGTGGTCGGCTTTTCTGCTGCCTGCCCAACCAGCGCAGGATGGCGACGACATCCTGTCCGCGTTGGAGTGGACGCCCTTTGGGAATACGCGGCTGCTGGCGGGGGTGGCAGGCTATGCGTCCGGCCCGGTCAGCCGCGTCTGGCGGCATGCTGACCGCAGCGTTTCCATTGCCCTGGACGATGGCAGCACCTACACCACCGTGGACTTTCTGAGTTGGACCGCCTCCAATGTGGAGATCCCGCCCCCGGCCGGGACCGCGCCTCCCCCCGACGCGCCGCGTGATGCGTGGTTGGTGCTGCCCCATCCCACGCAGCCGATGGTTGTGTATGCCCTCGGCCATCAGGTCTATCGCTCCCTGGATGGCGGCCGCAGCTTTGCCGCCCTCAGCCGCTTCCGCGGAGTTTCCCTATTGGGGGAATCCTTGCGCGATCTCGCCCTCAATGCCCAGGATCCAGACGACCTGCTGGTGGCCTCCGAACTGGGACTCTGGCGCAGCCGTGACGGCGGATTGTCCTGGATTCCCGCCAGCGATGGCCTGGACAACCTGCCCATGACGCGCATTCTGGCCTTTCCGGAAGGCACGCGCGGACTGGTGGTGCAACAGCCTAGCGGCGCACTGTTGGAGTGGCTCCCGGGTGCCGTGCATGGCTGGCGTTTCCGTGCTCACCCAGCCGACGAGCGCGCGACCGATGCACGCGCATCCGGCGACTTCCCGCGGAAACCCGCGGCCCTCAATGGTTTCGGCAATCGGCTTACGGCATGGGACGCGGTTGGCCCCAACCTCTACGTAGGCCTCAGCAACGGGCGGCTGCTTGCCTCCGGCGATGAAGGACGCACCTGGCGCAGCTTTGCGTCCCCGGACTCAGGGGCGCCGCGGCAACTCATCATCAACCCCGCCGACGCGCGGATGGCACTGGCCCTGGTAATCGACGCCGTCGGGCAAGCACGTCTGATGCGCACGCTCAACGGCGGTCTCTTCTGGGACGATCTTTCCCCTGCAACAACGGCGCCGCTGGAGGCCATCGCCCCGGATTGGGACCACAACGCCATCGTTCTGCTGGACGAGCGCCAACTGGTGTTGGCCAGCTTTGATTTTCGTGGCGCCGCGCCCCCCAACCCCATGCGGCAATTGGCGCGCGCTGGCCTGCCCGACGGTATCCTTGACCTCCGGACAGATCCGTCCGGCACCCTACTGTACGCAGTCTCTCAGCGCCACGGAGTCTTCTATGCGCCCATGCCTAGCGCAGGCGGAAGCCGGAAACTGCGGCACGCCGCTGATCTGTCGCAACGGCCCGCCGCGCCGGGTGACCTGCTGAGCCTGCACGGCGCTCCGGTACGCGCTCTTCGCGCCAACGGCCGACCGGCGCCGGTGCTGGCCACCGCGCCTCAGGCTACCCAGGTGCAACTGCCGTACGATGTCACGGGGACCCAGGTCACCGTCGACTGGGAATCCGGCGCGGGCGCCCCCTCCCAGTCCCGGCTTACCCTGCAGCGAGTGTCTCCGGCCATCTTTCTTCATCCGGATGGCAGTCCCTTCGTGCTCCACGCCGACACTGGAGCGCTGGTGGACGAGAATCTGCCCGCCGCGCCTGGCCAGCGCATCCAGGTGATGGTGAGCGGCCTGGGCGCCGTTCGGCCCGATTGGCCCGCTGGCCTCCCGGTTCCCGCCGAAGCCCCTCCGCAGGTGGTTGCCGCCATTGAGGCGCGCTTGGACCAGGTTCCCCTGCGCGTGGAACGCGCCACGCTTGCCCCCGGCTACACCGGCATCTACCTGGTTGAAGTGGTGCTGCCCGCGCTGATTGACGAAGGCCTGCGCGAGCTGCGGGTCATCGCTGACGGAATCAGCAGCAATCCCGTAGCCATCCATGCGGCTTACCCCTGATCTTCGATTCCTATCCTGACGTATATGCGATCCGTGCGGATTCCGGTTGAAAAACTCCGCGCTTGACATTAATTTTCTTTAATTTTTATCTCGCCTACGGAAATCCATAGATTGTAAACAGCAGGAAACCCTACTAGAAGCAGGGGATTCCGGGTGCTGCTATGGTTTCTGGAATCGA
>JALOKO010000448.1 GCA_025456495.1 Bryobacterales bacterium
CGGTGATTCCCGGGTATACCCACCTCCGGCGTGCCCAGGCGGTGCTGTGGCCGCACTACCTGCTGGCCTACTGCGACATGTTCCGCAGGGACTGGCAACGGATGACCGAGGTGCGGTTGCGGGTGAACGTGTTGCCGCTGGGCTCCGGTGCGCTGGCCGGTAGCGGGTTTCCGCTGGACCGTGACCAGATTGCCAACGAACTGGAGTTTGACGGTGTCACCACCAACAGCATGGACGTGTCCGCTGATCGCGACTTCGTGATGGACTTCCTGCACGCCGCCAGCATGGTGTCGCTGCATCTGTCGCGTCTGGCCGAGGATTGGATTCTGTATTCCAGCGATGAGTTCGGCTGGATGGAGCTGAGCGACGCCGTGGCCAGCGGGTCCAGCCTGATGCCGCAGAAGAAGAACCCGGATTCGCTGGAGTTGATCCGTGGCAAGTGCGGCCGGGTGCATGGCAGTTACGCGTCGTTGTTTGTGACGATGAAGGGCTTGCCGATGACCTATAACCGCGACATGCAGGAGGATAAAGAACCCTTGTTTGATGCCGCGGACACAGTGCAGCAGTCGCTGGCCATGGCCACGGAGGTCGCCAAGGGGCTCACCTTGCGTCCGGCGATTGCCGAAGCGGCGGCGGAGGAAGGGTGGCTAGTGGCAACGGATCTGGCGGAAGCCCTTGCGCGGGAGGGGTATCCTTTCCATGCCGGCCATCAACTGGTGGGACGCCTGGTGCTGGAGAGCGTGCGTGCGGGCAGGAAACCCACGGAATGGACAGCCGAAGAGCTACGGCAGTTCTCGCCCGAGTTCCACCAGGGCCTGGCGAAGTATCTGCATCCTCGCGAGGGAATGAAGACCCGGGAGACGCCTGGCGGTACCGGGCCGGGCGCCGTCGCCAAGGCCCTCAGCGCCACGAAGGCTGCGGTGCAGGCCATGCGGCAGAGCACCCCGACGTGGTAGTGCCGTCGGGAGCGTTGCGGGCCACCCGTCGCCTGCCATGGGAAGGATAGCGATGAAGGCGTTTCGGCACGGACAAATCCTGAAGATCATCCAAGGCCAGCAGATTCATACCCAGGAGGAACTGGCCAGGGAACTGGCCGCGCTGGGCGTGTCCGCCACCCAGGTGACGCTCTCGCGCGACATCCGGGAACTGGGGCTGGTGAAGACCAAGGATGGCTACACGCAGTTGGTAGAATCCAGTGACCGCGGGACACAGGTAGACCTGGCGGTGCTGGACTACCTGCTGGATATCCGTCCGGCGCAGCAGATCCTGGTGCTGAAGACGCCCCCTGCCTTTGCCAGCTCCTTGGCGATTGCCATTGACAAGGCGGCCTGGAGCGAAGTGGCCGGCACCATCGCAGGAGACGACACGGTGCTGGTGGTGTGTGGCGATGTTCTGTCAGCCGCCGCCGTCCATGCGCGTTTGCTGGAGATTCTGCGGGGCGCCGGGTAGCCGCCTGGCTAACGGACGACCGCCTTGCGCGCCCTCAGAAATTCAGCTTCAGCGCCAGTTGCAGTTGACGCATGTTGGTGCGGGTGCCGTTGATGATTCCGAACGCGCCAGCGGCCACGTTGGTGTTTGGATTGCCCCAATTCGGATGGTTCGGGAAGTTGAACCACTCGAACCTTGTTTGCAGATAGCGCACGTCGTTCCCCAGGCTGAAGTTCTTCAGCATGGCGAAGTCCCAACCGATGATCCCGGGTCCCGTCAGCGTGTTGCGTCCTACGTTTCCATGGGTGCCCGGGGCCTGTCTGGAAAAGGTCTCAGTGCGGAAAAACCGCTCAGGGTCCTGCTGGCCACGGGGCAGAGCGGCGTCGACGCCATTGGTGTCTGGACGGTCAAAGAAGGCGCCTGTGTTGGAGGTGTCCTGTCCGTTGGTGACGGTGATAGGGAAGCCGGTCTGGAGCGTGATGATGGAACTCATCTGCCAGCCCCCCGCGATGGCGTTGACGAATCCGTTTTCGATCTGGAACGGACGACCCTTGCCAAAGGGGAGGTCCCACAGCGCGGATGTGACAAAGCGATGCCGCGTGTCGTGGCTTGACCTGGCTTTCTCGCAATCGCGACAGTAGCTGTTCTGCGGGAAGAGCGTGTCCCCACCCTGGTTGCGAATGGCGGTGGCGGTGTCCAGGGACTTGGCCCAGGTATAGCTCATCAAGTAGGTGAGCCCCTTGGAAAAGCGCTTCGTGAACTTCGCACCAAGGGAATGGTAGTTCCCGTTACCGCCGTTGTCGACAAGCTGGATGCGGCCAAAGTTCGGGAAAGGAGATCGCTGGAAGATCGGGCGCGCATCGACGGCGGGGTCGGCGGGAATGGCCTCATTCACTGCCCTTAGGCTCTCCAGGCGGCGGCTTACGTTGCCCAGATAACCGATCTCGAATACTGAGTCCATGGGCAGTTCCCGCTGGATGTTCACCATGAACTGATTGGAATACGTGGTACGCCGGTCAAAGGGGTTAGCGAAGGTATACGGGCGGAAAATGTTGGCCACGCCGCCGGCGATAGAGGCCAGCGAGTTGTCCCAGGTGAGATTCGGAAAGTCCGTGCGGCTGTTGTCTCGCAATCGACCGGCGAGATTGCGCGCCATGTCAAAACGAGGATTGCCCGTGTCCTGCGAATAGAAGGTCCCCGCGCCAGCTCGAATCACCCACTTGTCGGTGGGCGCCCACGAAAGGCCCAGACGTGGCGCGAAGTCGTTCTTATCCAAGCCGACCAGGCGGTTGCCCAAGGATCCATCACAGCGCACCTGAATATCCGGCCAGCGTAGGTTGATGCCTTCATAGCAATCCTGCCGCGAGTCGCCTTGCCTCATGAAAAAGGGGAAGAGGCTGGGATCGGTGACGTTGGGACTGGCGAGTGTCGTCCGCGCGTCAAACGGCACTATCCCGTTAAAGAGGTTGCCCGTTTGGTCGGTCCATGGCGGCGTGAGTTCGTAGCGCAGCCCCATGTTGATGGTTAAGGTGCGGGACACGCGCCAGGTGTCATCGAAATAAAAGGCGAGTCCATTTGCCCGGAACTGTGCGTCCGCGATGGAGACCGCCGCTTCCGATTGTGAGGTTTGTCCCAGCAGAAAGTCAGCGAAGTTGTCACCGGATCTGCCGCCCAGTGCAAGATTGCGCGTGGCATTGTTGGTGAAGGTGAACTGTCCTCTGGCAAACTGATTGCCCACCTGATTGTAGTTGTCGCGACGCAGCTCGCCGCCGAACTTCATGGAGTGAGCGCCCTTGATGAGAGAGAAATTGTTCACAATCTGAATCGTGGAATTGTCGTTCTCGTAAGGGCCTTCGGAGTCGTTGCCAAAGCCCGCGTAAACGCCTTGCAGCGACACGTTGGGAATGCCCCATTGCACCGGGGGACCACCGGCAAGGCCGGGAATTGCCAACTCCGACACCACATCGCGGCTGAAGGCCAGCTCAGTGCCATTGGTGTTGTAAAACTTTGTGTAACCGAAGCGCGCCTCATTCACCATGCTGGGTGACAAGACCCTGGTGTTGGAAACCATGTATTGCTGAAAGTTTGTGACGATCTTGGAACCGTTCAAACGCAGGGCTTCAGTTAGTTGATTCTCATCGCCCCAACTATAGCGCCCGGACCATTGGGAGTTTGCGCTCTCCACCACGTCGAAGCGACCGACAAACTGGTCGCGATTAATGGGACGCCCCTGGGCCTGGACGAAGTTCTGCCTTAGATCAGCATTCGGGAGATTGGGCAGTGGGAGAAACTCCAGCATCCTTACTGAGACAGGATGAAGGCGATTGGTAGGAATCGTG
>JALOKO010000449.1 GCA_025456495.1 Bryobacterales bacterium
GACCCAGCCGCCCTGCTGCGGCGCCAAGGACTTGCGGAAGGGATCCGATCGCCGGAGATCTAGTACTAAGAGTTCTCAAAGGTCTAGGAAATTTACACCTGTAAGGATAACTTTCGTGTCATCCTGGGGTACCGGGTGGCTGTGGATCGTGAGTTGCGTCATTTGCTTGGCGACTGCAGCCCGAACTCTCTCATTCCTGAGAAAGGGTCTCATGACACGACTTCACCTGCGGGTCCCGTTGGGAATTGCCCTCTTCCTCGCCTTTGCGCTTCCTGCCGCAGCCAGCTATCTCAGCGGCTCGACAAGCGTAAACGGCGGAACCATTGATTGGCACGCCCGGCGTCACATCACCACCACGCTAGCCTTGAACGACCCGCTTTATCTGCAGGTCCACGCGGTCCCCCGCCCCTTCTATTCTGGAGTCCCCGCGTTAATCGTAAACTTTTCTGACGGCGGATCTGGCATTTGCACCGGCAGCCTGCTGGCCGACGGCGTCAGCATTTTGACGGCCGCGCATTGCCTCGCCGACCGGAACGGCGCACTGGATGCCACCAGCGTACAGGCCTTCTTTTTCCCTAACGACGGAGGTTCGGCGTTGCTCGCCTCCAGCGAAGTGATGTTCATTCATCCGTCGTACACCGGCAGCGTGTTCGACGATCACGATATCGCGGTGATTCGCCTGGATTCACTCATGGGCAGCAACTTCGATCGTCATCAACTGTACAAGGGCGATGCCGTTGGAGAGACCTTTGAGGTGGTGGGCTACGGCCGCCGCGGCCAAGGGGACACCGGCGCAACAGAAGATGCCGGTTCGCGTCGTCGCGGACTCAACGAGTTCGATGCTTTGGGAGAGGAACTGCTGCCCCTACTGGGGATTCCTGGCGCCGACAACGTGCTGATGTTCGACTTCGACAATGGCTTGGACGCAAACGACGCCTTCGGCTTCTGGCTGGGCTTGGAGGGTTCGGGCTTGGGAATCTTTGAATCCGCCACTGCGCCTGGTGACTCCGGTGGCCCCAGCTTCGTCGACGATAGGGTGGCTGCTGTCACCTCGTTCGGCCTCACCTTCACGTTCACCCGGAACGACGGTACCGTCCTCACCAGCGACGCTCTGCCGGGGCTGAACTCCTCCTTCGGCGAATTCGCCGGCAACACCAGCGTGGCCTACAACGCCTCCTGGATTGAGTCGGTGATGGTGCCCGAGCCGTCCACCTGGATGTTGATGGGCTTTGGCGCTTTGCTGCTCTTCGTCCGCCGCAAGGCGCTTGCCCGCAACTGATCAACGACCTTGGTCTTCTCACCAAGGGACTGTCCCGGTGCATCGCGGGCAACACCCGTCGGTGTCAGGGGCAGTCCCTTTTTCTGTGTCGGGCTCGCTTCCGCAACCTCTTGGATGACAGCACAAGAACCACCCGGAAACCCGCTGGGGCGCTGCGTGGCCGAAGCGCTGCGTGGCCGAAGCGCTGCGTGGCCGGGGCAATGGCCGAAATTCCATCACCGCCACCTTGGCCACAGCTTGCAGAATCAGCCTCGCGCAGCGACTGTTGATCGGGCTAAATGCCCATGCGTCGCATGAGTGCCGCGAATCGTTGATCTGCCCTCAGGCTGTGTAGGGCGGGCTGCACCCGCAGAAAGATCAAGTCGCTGGACCGCTCCTCGAACGCCCGCTCCAACCATTGGAAGGCGCGATCAAGGTCGTTGGAGATCGCGTAGACATAGGCAAAGTACACGGCGGGCACATACCGGGTGCTACGCATCGCCTCCAGTCTTGTCCGATGCGTTGCCGCTGCCTCCGCAGCGCCGGTGAACGCGGAAGCAGCCGTCAGCAACATCACTGAGGCTGCATCGCCCTGGGTGGAAAGATCAGCCCGCAGGAAGACGCGCAACCCTTCCAACTCCTGGCGCTGATGCAGGTAGCTGAGGCCCAAGCCATAGAGGGCCATGGGGAGATTCGGGGAAAGCTCAAGCGCGCGCAGAAAGTGGTTGGCCGCTTGCTGATGTCGTCTCAGGAAGTAACAGCTCCAGCCCAATCCCAGATGACCAGGCGCGGAAAGAGGGTCCAGCGCGACGGCCTTTTCGAAGGCGGGAATTGCCTCTTCCGGGCGTGCCTTGGCCAACTCCAATTCGCCCAACCATCGCCATGGAGTAGAGCTGCCAGGCTCCTGCGCGGCGGCCGCCCGCAGATCGCGTTCGGCCGCGGGAAAGTCCCAGTCGTAGACCAGCTTAATGAGCCCCAGCGCCGCTCGCGCCTCGGCCAATGAACCATCCAGCGCCAACGCGCGCGTGGCGGCCTCGCGCGCACGCGGCATCGCCTCGTGAGGCGGCATCACGTCGTAACCCGCGCTCCCCAACATCGCATAGGCATCCGCCAGCCCCGCATAGGCGGGCGCATAGGTGGCGTCCCGCGCGATCGCCTGCTCGAAGGCTTCCCGCGCCCTGCCCAGTGACTCCTTGGTGCGTTGATTCAGAAAGTATCGTCCCCGCAGGTAATCGGTGTAAGCAGCGGGATCCACACTGCGAGCATTGCTGAGCATGGCGGCCTCGGCCCCCGTCAACTGTACCCGGAACTCCCGTGCAATGTCGCGCGCCACCTCGGCCTGAAGGGTAAGCACATCCTCCAGCAACCTCTCATAAACCCCAGACCACAGGGGCTTCTCATCCGCTCCACGAATCAGGCGAACGGTGATGCGCACGCGCCCGTCTGCGTGGAGCACGCTTCCTTCCACCACCAGGCCCACCTTCAGTTCACGCGCAATTTCCCGCAGGGGCATGGCGCCCGCGCGAAACAGCGAACTGGAAGTGCGAGGGCACACGCGCAGCGTCTCAAGCCGCATGAGTTGCGTGATGAGGGCTTCGGTCATGCCCTCAGCGAAATACTCATCACCCGCCACCGCAGAGACACTGTCCAGTGGCAGCACCGCTAGTGATCGCTCATCCGGCGATGGCTCCAGCGGACTCTCTACCGTTGCAATGAAGCGATAGCCGCGGCGCGGGATGGTCTCGATGTAGGTTTTCCCGTCAGGATCCCCCAGGGCCTTGCGGATCAGAGAAATGTTCCGCGCCAAGCCCCCTTCTTCTACAATCGCGTCCGGCCAGACGCTGTCCATGATTTCGGACTTGCTTAACCCACGTCCGGCATTGCTCACCAGCACCAGAAGCGTGTCGATCGCCTTTGGGGGCAAGGCAATCACCTCATGGGCGCGCCGCAACAGTCGCTCCCTTGGGCATATCCGGAACGGCCCAAACTCCAGTACCTGGCTTTCCGGAGGGTTCATCGCCACATCCAGAATTCTGTCATAACTTCCGCAGAGTTTCCGAAGGACCGCAGCCTGGGATCCCGGCCATCGTGGAGGTATGCAGCAATCTGTCAGCCCGTCGGTCTGCCATTACTCCGGGAGCTACGCCTGGAAGCCTGCCCTTCAGCGACTGTTGCGTCCGCTTGTCGGATGGGTGGCGGCGCATGGCGTGCGGGCCAACGGCATCAGCGGTGTCGCGCTGTGCCTAAGCGCCATCGCCGGTCTGGCGCTATGGGGGTTTCCCAGGCAATCTGCGCTTTGGATTGGACTGCCTGTGGTGCTGTCGTTGCGCATGGCCCTGAACGCCATGGATGGGATGTTGGCCCGCGAGTACGGGCAGCAGTCAGCGGCAGGAATGTATTGGAACGAACTGGGGGACCTGGCCTCGGACGCTTTTCTGTTGGCGCCGTTCGCAAGGCTCGATGGCGTCAATGGCTGGGCGCTGGCTGTGGTCTTCCTACT
>JALOKO010000450.1 GCA_025456495.1 Bryobacterales bacterium
CTCGGCGACCCCGGGCAAGTACAAACCAACTACCCTTGCTCCCCATTGGCCCCACCCCATCGCACTCCCCGTGCGGCCATCCCAGGCCCCGTGCGCCCATCCCAGCCCCGTGCGCCCGCGTCCCCAAACTCCACAAAAAAAGCCACCGGGCGCTTGTAGCGCCAGGTGGCATGGAGCATGTCGACCTATCTGAAAACGATGGAAAGAGAAGGAACGAACCGCGCTAGACTTTGCGACGGCGCATCGTGCCCACCGCAAGCAGCAAACCCGCAAGTCCCAGCATCGACAGCGTGCCTGGCTCCGGAACCGCGCTGGTGGCGGAGGCGTTGTCGATGTCCCGCAGTCTGGTGCTCTGGATCTGCGGGCTTCCCAGGGGGGATTCCGTCCAGGTGGTGGTGCTGATTGTGGACCAGGCGCCATTGTTGTGGTTGTGGGCGAACAAGGTGTTGCCATCGGCTGACCAGGCGATCTGCCGAAGGGTTGTGAAGCTCGCGTTCAGCATCGTGAACACCGCCGTGCCCACGTCAAACTTCCACAGACCACGATTCGAGCTTCCGTAAATCGAGTTATCAACCGAACGGTAGGCAATGTCCCCAAAGCCGAAACTGTTGGTTAGCGGTCCATCAAAGTTGGCGAAAGCCAGGGTCGTGGTTCGCGTCACGGGAATGCCGTTTGTGTCGTAGGTGAAGGTGCTCTTGTAGAGGTCGTCCGTCCCATCCAGGACAAACCAGTAGGCGTTGGCCCCAAACGTTGCGTTGGCGGTGCCGTTTCCAGGGTCCCCTAAGCTCGCCAGCGTGTTGCTCGCGCGGTTCCACGCGTACAGCACCCCGTTGTCTGGCGTGCGAAAGAACAGGTTGCCGTTGCCCTCATCCCAAGCCACTGCGTTAGACTGCCCGGAACTGAAGCCAGTCTCATAGACCAGGAGGCTGGTCCCCGTACCGGCATTGAACTCATAAATGTTCGAGTCATCACCAACTCCATAAAAGAAGTTGGCGGAGGCGGTGGCGACGCTCAACAGCGCGACCAGTGCGATGGCAAAAAGACGATGCATGTATTCCTCAGTGAGTCCTGATTCTTAGATTTTCAGCTAGGAAAGCGATGGGAATCGATTGCTCTTTCCTAAGCCTGCGTCCAGCATAGCCTGTTTTTACGGGGGATGGAATACTGAGGAGGCGTACTTTGGGTATAGTACTCACTAGCCGAGGCGGTGGGGTACTGGTGTTGCCGACTGCCGCTGCGCGCGCTGCACCACGCAACCAGCGCAGTTGGTGGCCGCGTTGTCAGGGATGCTCCTCGGGCGCTGCCATTGGCTCGCGCAGCGCTGCAATAGGCTATTGCGGCGCTGCCATGGGCTATTGAGGCGCTGCCGGCGGGTAGCTGTGCGGAAGATCCACTCCGCCGCCGCTTCTACAGTCGGACGCTATCCCCGCGTGGACGCAGATGCCCGGCCATCGTACGTGCGCGCACGATGCGCCAGGACTGGATCGCATGCAACCGTCTCGGCCCATCTCACGTCCGCCCACACCGCGCCATGTCCGCCCACACCGCGCCACGTCCGCCCACACCGCGCCACGTCCGCTCACACCGCGCCACTCTGGACAACTCCGGCCGCACCTAGCTTGCTGCCGAGTTGGCTGCCATGGGCGTTACCGCCGCCCAATCGGTTGGCGTTTGGCCTGCAGGAAGCAGGGCGCCCTTCTCGATGTAGCGCACACTGTGGGCGTATCGCGCTGCGTGCGGGTCATGGGTCACCATCACCACGGTCTTGCCGAACTCCTCGTTCAGCCGTCGCAACAGCGTCAGCACTTCCGAAGCGGAATTGGCGTCCAGGTTGCCGGTCGGTTCGTCGGCCAGAATCAAATCCGGGTCCGTGACGATGGCGCGAGCAATGGCCACCCGTTGTTCCTGACCGCCGGAAAGCTGTCGGGGAAAATGTCCCAGCCGGTCGCCCAAGCCCACCAGTTCCAGCGCGGTGCGGCTGTGCTCCTCCCGCTGCTGCCTGGTCATCCGCATCAGCTTCAAGGGAAGCTCCACATTCTCGTGTGCCGTCAACACCGGAATCAGGTTGAAGCTTTGGAACACGAAACCCACGTGCCGGTTGCGCCAGGCCGCAATCTCGCGGTCGCGCATCGACGCCACATCGTCACCCAGCACGCGGATGCTGCCACCCGTTGGCTTGTCCATCGCAGCCGCAAGGTGCAGCAAAGTGCTCTTGCCGGAGCCCGACGGACCCATCAACGCGACAAACTCCCCGCGTTGCAGCGTGAAGTCAGCATCCTGCAGCGCGACCACCTCAAACTCGTCCCGGCGGTAAATCTTGCTCAGCTTTCGGGTTTCGATGACGATATCCTGAGTCTGCTGTTCCACGTGCCCTCTCCTTCCACCTTCGCAATCCCGCGGGCTAGCGTTCACCCACAATCTGGATGCGCGCGCCGTCTTCCAGGCCGTCAGGAGGATTCAGGATCAGATCCTCACCCCCAATCAGGCCATCTTCAATCCGAAGTCCCTGGCTGGTGTTGCCCCCTACGGTCACCCGCCTGGCCACGGCCTTTCCGTTCAGCACCAGAAACACCGTGCCATCCCGGACAGCCGTCGCGGGCACAAAGATCACCGGTTTGGCTGCCACGCCAGCCGTGCCCCCGGCCTCCGGCTGTTTTTCACTCAGGAAGGCCACGCTGGCGTTCATGTCCGGCCGCAGCAGCGCGTCCGGCTGCAGGATCTGCACCTTCACCTGGACGGTCGCCTTCTGCCGGTTGGCCTCCGGAGAGATCTCCTGGATCTCGCCAGCATACTTGCGATCCGGGTAGGCGTCGGTCGTGACCACCGCCTTCTGGCGCGGCCCGATGCGGCCAAAATCGTTCTGGCTGATGTCCAGCTCCACTTGTAGGTCATTCAGGTCCGCCATCGACACGACATAGCCCTTGGCCCCGCGCTCACCCACAAAACTGGTGGTGACAAACTCGCCGATCTCAACGTTGCGCTCCAGCACCGTTCCGTCCACGGGCGCCTTGATGAGCGTGTTGGACAACTGCGTTTCGAAAAACGCCACGCTGCCCTGCGCTTCCATCAACTGGCCGCGCACCGCCGCGATGCGCTCGGCCCGCGGGCCAATCTCCACCAGCTCAAAGCTCTTGGCCAGCGATTGCACCCGGGCTTCATTGGCGCCAAAGGCGGCGGTGGCGTCGTCCAGTTGCTGCCTGGCGAATACGCCTTCCGCCACCAGCTTGCGGATGCGGTCCAGGTTCAGTCGCTCCCGTTCCAGCTCCGCCCGCGCCTGATTCAGATTGGCCTGGGCCACGGCGATTTCCTGCGGACGCGAGCCTGCCTCCAATTCCTGCAGTTGCGCCTGCAGTTGCTTCAGCCGCCCTTGCGCCTGCTGCAGTTGGGCGCGGTACTCATCGTCTTCCAGACGAACAATCACCTGCCCCTGCCGCACCCGGTCGCCCTTTTCCACCCCAATCCATCGCACCCGGCCCACCACCTTTGAGGCCACCTGAATCTTGTGCGCGGCGATGATGTAGCCTGTGGCATTCAGCACCACATCCTCCACCGGAGCCGCCCCCTCGCTCTGGCTATTGGTCACCCGCTGCACCCGCACGCTGATGGACTGGTTGAACTGTGTCCAGGCCCATCCGCCCACACCCGCCACCACGAACAGTGCGATCACGGCAAGGATCCAGCGCACCGCCCACGGTGACGGTCCGTCGTTCTGTTTGCTTGTCTTGTCGATGCGAAGTTTGGATAGTTCC
>JALOKO010000451.1 GCA_025456495.1 Bryobacterales bacterium
CATACCTGCCGGTGGGTGATCCCTGCCAGAAGCTTAGCCAACAGGAAGTGGCCAATGACGTTGGTGCCCATCTGGATCTCAAACCCGTCTTCGGTCTTGGCTGGTGGAGTGTTCATCACGCCGGCATTGTTGATGAGGCAGTCGATCCGGGGATACCGCTGCCGCACCGAGAGGGCGAAGTGACGAACCGACGCCAGGCTGCCAAGGTCGACAATGTTGCTCGCATCTACTTGGTGGGGTGACGCAGGGCGCCCATCGCCGAGGTCCTTTGTGGTCAATTCCTGTTCGAAGGCCTTTTGGCTGGATGCGCTGCGCCCGGCCACGATCACCGTTGCGCCCGCTGCCAGCAAGGCCTTTACGGTTGCGGCTCCAAGCCCCGAGTAGGCTCCGGTCACCAAAAAGACTTTCCCTGAAAGATCGCGTCCGCGGACTGCCTCGATTGCCGTGCGCGGTGTTTGACCCTGGTCCATGTCAACTTCCCCCCTTACTACCCTAGGCGGCGGCGGACGAAACGGTCATTCGCAATCGATGCCAGTTTTAGGCCATTTGGCGCCACCTTGGCCTGGGAAGGCGCCGGAACGGCGTAAATGCGCAACCGGAAGTTTGCGTGGCGCTATTCTAGCGACTGGAGATGCAATGACGGAACCAGCCAATGTTCTGGTGGAGACATCCACGCTGCCGCTGCTTGTGCGGCTTGGGTTCAATCCACTTGACGTTTTGCGCCATGCGGGTTTGCCGCTGGAGATGCTTTCCCAACCGACGGCGCACCTCACCGTGTCCCAGTTCAGGGCGCTGTGGGTGGCCCTGGAGACGCTGGCGCCGGACCCTACGTTCCCCATTCACCTGGGCCGACATTCGGTGTCCGGCGGCTTCCATGCGATCGCGTTCGCGGGCTTGTGCGCCTCGAACTTGAAGGCGGCAATGGCACGAGTGCGTGACTACAAGCGGCTGATCGCACCCGAGAGTCTGGAGTTGCAGGAAGACCAAGGCGAGTTCACCGTCGTGTGGCGCTGGGATGATGCCGTTGCCCGGATGCCCGCTTCCCAGCAGATGATGTCAGCCGTCTTCATCACGGAGCTGGCGCGCGTGGGCACACGCAGTATGGTAACCCCGGTGCGGGTTGTCCTCTCTGCGCCAGCGCCACAGGGAGTGTATGACGAGTACTTTGGCGTGGCGCCCGAGCTTGGGCAGCAACTAAGCGTTTGCTTTCGCGATGCCGATGCCACGAAGCCGTTTCTCACCGTGAATGACTCGATGTGGGCGATCTTTGAGCCGGGACTTCAGCAGCGGATGTCGCGGTTGGGGGTGCGCGCCCCGGCGGCAGTTCGCGTTCGCGAGCTTCTACTCGAGTGCCTGCCGGCGGGTGTGGCCGGGATCGCTACCGTCGCTGAACGGATGGGGTTAAGCCGACGAACCTTGCAGCGGGAACTGGCCGGAGAGGGGCTCGTGTACCAGCAGGTGCTTCGACAGGTTAGGGGGGAACTGTCTGAACATTACTTGTGCAATACCGAACTGTCCTACGGAGAGATTGCGCTGCTGGTGGGCTACGACGAGACCAGCTCCTTTTTCCGGGCCTTCAAGCGTTGGACCGGGAAAACGCCCGATAAGGTACGAAGGGCAAAGGCGGCAGCGCGTGTCCCCAACGGAACTGAGAGAGCGCGCGAGCCGTGAGGCCGGGCAACCCGGGGAGTCCCGCCATCGGCGTCCCGCAGGGACTCTGGCGGGGTGGTTGCGCGTGCGGAATCCTGCGCTGTCAGGCGTCGCTGCCCGGGAGCTGGGAGACCCGGGGATCATCGGGCTGGGGGATCCGGGGGCCGTCGGGCTGGGGGAACAGCCCGGCGAGCAGGGGTTCGTCGCGGAAGACACTGAGGGCCAGACGTGCTTGCGCGCGTACATGCGGACTGGCATCCAGCAGCCAGGCAGCTAAGCGGGTAAACGCTTCTTCCCGTCGCAGTAGAGCCACAGCGCGCAGCAGGGTGGCGCGGGCTTCGGCGGAGGCGGTTCGCTGCAGGCAATCCATCAGCAGGGGCAAGGCCAACAAGTCTCTCGATTCTCCCAAGGCCAGCGCCGCCTCTTCGGCCAAGGCTTCATTGGCGCTGTCAAGATGAGTTGCAATGAGGCAGAGGTTCTCCTCGCGATCATCCTGCGAAAGGAGGAGCGCCCGAAAACATTCGCCCACAACATCCGGTCGGCTGTCGCCCAGCAGCGCCTTGTACCGTACCAGCGTGAGCGCTTCCGCCGTGCCCAGATATCCAAGGGCACGCGCGGCGCCTACCCTGGCGGCTGGTTGCGGGTCCAGCAACAGGTCCACCAGGACGTGCATTTTGTTGCGCGCGCGGCTGGCGGCCACGCCCATCGCGGCCATGCCGCGCAAGGTGGCTGCGGCATCTACTGGCGGACCGAAGGAACCCTCCATCTGCACATGGCGAGCCGCGGCCAGCCACACTTCGTCACTGGCATCGGGGTCGTCCATCAACGCGGCGGCGATGGACTCCTTGGCCAGGCATCCCCGATCTTCCGCCGGATGCAACAGGAAGTGATGGAGTGCGAACTCCAGGTCTTCGCGTAGGTACCTCACCGCATTCGCTTTGGCCAGATCGGCCGCCTTTTTCGCCAGTAGCGAACTACCCGAACGAAGCGCCAAGCGAAGGCTTTGGTGGAACGCGTGTTCGTCCTGGGACTTTGCCGCGAGACGAAGCGCGTCCAGCGCATCTTCCAGGCGCTTGCCGCGCGGTGGCTTCCCCATTCTCTTACTGTAGCGCCCCTCGGTAAACGGCACTTTGCCGACGGGAGTGCCCGCCGACAGGCAATCGACCGCGTGCGCGGGGACGACCACTACGCGGCCGAATGCGGGCGGGCTTCCTTGAGGGTGAGGGTCCAGGCGGGGTAGCCGCGTTCGGCGCCGCGGGGGTCGAGGCTGAGGTTGAGCGCGAGATCCATCAGGCGGCCGGGCTCGAATTCGTGGATACGCTCAGCAAACTGCCAAGCGGTGATGCGGAAGAACTGGCCGTTGCGGCGGACGCGGAGGCGAAGGTGGCGTTCGGCGAAGATGGCGGGCTCAGCGGCGATCTCGGCCTCGCGGAGGGCGAAGACGGGGGTGGGATTGCCCAGACCGAAAGGGCCCAGGGATTCCACTTCGCGGGCGGTCTGCTGAGTGAGGTCCTGGGGGCGGAGCACGCTATCGATGTGCAGGGCTGGGATGAGGTCTTCGGGGCGGAGTTGGCGGAGCGCGATGGCGTTGAGGCGCTGGGTAAATTCCGGGACGTTCTGTGCGGATAGGGTGACGCCGGCCGCCATGTGATGGCCTCCGAAGCGCTGGAAGAGGTGGCGCATGGATTCCAGAGCATCCACCAGCGAGAAGCCGGCAACGCTGCGGCCGGAACCTTGGGCGATGCCGGTGTGCGGATCCATCCCGAGGACGAAGGCGGGGCGGCCGAAGCGCTCAACAACACGGCTGGCGACGATGCCGACGACGCCGCGATGCCAATTTTCGCCAGCGAAGACCAGCGCATGTTGGGAATCGTTGGGGGGCTGGGAGGCGCAAGCTTCCAGGATGGACTGCACAATGTGTAGCTCAGCGGACTGACGCTCCTGATTGTGCTGGTTGAGGGATTCGGCAATGGCGTTGGCGCGGGCGGCATCCTGGGTAAGAAGCAGTTCGACGACGTCGGCGGCGTTGGCCATGCGCCCGGCGGCGTTCATGCGAGGGGCGACACGGAAGGCGATTTGCCCAGCCGAGGGCAGTTCG
>JALOKO010000452.1 GCA_025456495.1 Bryobacterales bacterium
GGAACCAGTTCGGGGATCTACCGGGTACGATTCCCGCGCTTGGCGGAATCGAACGGGCACGCTCCCTTCCCGGATGGGGGCGACGCCGGGGGGCGGTCCTCCTGGCCGCTGCGTTGGATGCACGCGGCCGTCTGGGAGCGTGCATCCTGGATGCCCGATAGCCCGGTCTACGCCATCCGTCGCGGACCGGATGGGGCCATCTGTTGGGTGGGTGGAACCCAGTGGGGGCTGTATTGTCGCCCGGATGGCGCCCCCGCATCACGCAGGCTGGGCGCGCGCGAGAAGCTGTTGGGCGTTGCCCGCCACCTGCACTTCGACCGGGCAGGACGACTGTGGGTCTCCACCAGTGAGGGGCTGTTTCGTCGTGACTCCGCCAGTGCTGCCTTCCTCCAGCAACCCATGCCGGAAGGATGGGCGCGGACGCTGCGCGGTGACATCCGCGAAGATGCCCAGGGCAGCTTGTTCTTTGCGTCGCGGAACGGCCTGTTGCAACTGCAGGGGGGGAACTGGCTGCGGTATGGCGCCGAAGCGGGGATGCTGGATGTGCAACTGCAGTCGCTTGTCCTTGACCCTGCGCGGCCCGGGATCGTTTGGATCTCCTATCGGCAGGGTGGCGTGACGCGACTTGATTTGGGCGCCTCCGCTCCTGTATCCACGCACTTTGGCGCCACGGATGGCATTCCCTCCGAGTACGTCTATGCGTTGGAGCGCGACCAGCAGGGAAGGGTTTGGGCAGGGACCGCGCGCGGAGCCGCCTACTTCGATGGCGAAAGCTGGCGCGCGGAAACTTCCGCCGACGGGCTCATTTGGGACGATTGCAATGAGGGGGCGATTCTTGCCGATACGCATGGCGTTTGGGTAGGCACGTCCAATGGGTTGTCCTATCGCGCTGAAGCGAACGGGGATGCGCGGGAGACGCCGCCCCCGGTGGCGATTGCGACGGTCACGGTGGGCGATGACCAGATGGACCCGTCCCAGGTGGTGCGGGTGGGGCCATCGTCGCCCGCCATTCAGGTTCAATTCGCCGCGCTGCGCTACGGCGGGCGAAGCGATATCCGCTATCGCTATCGTTTCGCCGGCAAGCAGCAGGAGTGGACGGAAACTGCCAGCGGCCAGATCGGCTTCTATGACCTGGTGCCGGGCGACCACACCCTGCAGGTAGAGGCGGGGACTCCCACGGGAAGCTGGAGCAGCCCGGCAGAGTTGCGCATTGCCGTGGAGTCGCCATTCTGGGCCAAGCCCTTGTTCCGCATGGCCGGGCTCCTGGTGTTTGTGCTGGCGGGACTGATGATCAGCCTTCACCAGCGACATCGGGCCAGCCAGTTGCGGCAACAACTGGAGTCGGCGGTGCAGGGCCGCACAGCGGAGTTGGATTTCGCCAGGCGGCGGGCCGAAGCCGAGCGCACCCGCGCATTGGAAGCCAATCGCCTGAAAGACGAGTTCCTGGCCAACATGAGTCACGAGATTCGCACGCCCATGAACGGCATCATCGGCATGACGCGACTGGCTATGATGACACCCCTGAACAAGGAGCAGCGCGAGTATCTTGACCAGGTACATGTCTCGGCCGAGGGCTTGTTGGGATTGCTGAACGACATTCTGGATCTATCAAAGATTGAAGCGGACCGCATGGAAGTGGACAGAGCGCCATTCGACCCGCTCGCGTTGGTGGAGAGGGTGCTGGCCATGCAGCGCGCCCGCGCCAGGGACAAGGGGCTCAGGTTGGGCGCCACCGTGGATCAGGCGATGCCGCGTCAGTTGCTGGGGGACGACCAGCGCATCGCACAGGTGCTCTTGAATCTGGTAAGCAACGCGGTGAAGTTCACCAGTGCCGGTGAGGTAGCGATGGAAGTGCGTTGGCTGCTGGCGGAGGCAGAGGACGCGGAATCCGATTCCGGCATTGGCATATCGGGTGAGTTGCACTTCGCCGTTCACGACACGGGGCCGGGGATTCCCAAGGAAAAGCAGGCCTTCATCTTCGAACCCTTCCGGCAAGGCGATGGCTCAATCTCACGACAATTCGGCGGCTCGGGACTGGGCCTCGCGATTTCAATGAAGCTGGCGAAGCTGCTGGGTGGGCGACTCTGGTTACAAAGCGAGCCGGGCCAGGGAAGCCACTTCCACTTTGCTGTTCCGCTAACCGCCGTGGCGGCCACAGTGGATTCCAAGGAAGGTGCTGCCGCCGTGGAGATGGCCGAGGAGGCCATGCCGAAATCGCTGCGCATCCTGGTGGCCGAGGATAACCCTGTCAATCAGACCGTGGTGAAGCGATTCCTCCAACATCTTGGTCATCAGCCGGTGGTGGTGAGTGATGGCGAGCAGGCCCTGCGGCAATTGGAAGCGCAGTCCTTTGACGTCGCGCTGCTGGACGTGCAGATGCCCGTCATGGATGGCCTGACGGCTGCCGAGGAATGGCGCAAGCGCGAAGCCGATGCGGCGGTCCGCGTTCCCTTGATGGCCCTCACGGCCAACGCAATGAAGGGGGACCGCGAGCGCTGCCTGCGCAGCGGCATGGACGGCTATCTGGCGAAGCCCTTCACCCCAAAGCAACTCGCGGACGCGCTGGTTGAGGTGACGCGGTTGGCCGAAGCCAACCGTACGGCAACCGTGTCGCCGGATGCGCTCAGCCCGGTTAGCGACGACTGTTGATCTTCGACAGCAACCGCAGCAACTCCAGGTACAGCCAGATCAACGTCACCATCAGCGCGAATCCGGCAAACCACTCAAACTTCCGCGGGGCCCCCTGCCGCACGCCCTTCTCAATCAGGTCGAAGTCAAGAATCAGGTTGAGGGCGGCCACCACGACAATCACGCCGCTGATGCCGATGCTCAGCAGGCTGTTGCCGTAGAGGAAGCTCAACTGAATGCCGAAGAAGCTCAATACAAAGCCTGCCAGGTACACCAGGAAGATGGCCCCCGTGGCCGCCACCACACCCATCCGAAACTTCTCGGTCGCCCGGATCAGGCCGCTACGATAAGCCATCAACATCACGCCCAGTGTGGCGAAGGTGAGCGCCATGGCCTGCAACGCAATTCCCGGGTAGGACGCTTCAAACATGGCGGAGATCCCGCCCAAAGCAAGGCCCTGCAGCAGCGCGTATGCGGGTGCAGTAACCGGCGCCCAGTCTTTCTTGAACGTGGTCACCAGAGCCATCACCAGTCCGCCGAAGATGCCCGCCAGCATCAGGATGCCCACCAGTGGGTCCGCGGGATTGGCAAAGTAACGGGTCCAGGGAAAAATGGCGCCAACGGTCACCAACACCAACAGGAACCCTGTTTTGTTGATGACGCCGTTGATGGACATGGTGTCGCCGAACGCCACCATTTCGCCTGATCGGAATGTGTTCTCACCCAGCACGGGGTTGCCACTTCGCGTGAAATCCATTGCCATACCAGTTCCGTTCTCCTGTCTCTCACCCTAGCAGATGCCCAACCGGCTCGATGCCCTGCCTCATAGATGAACTGTGACTATCCAACGATGGGAATCCCGCCATCCAGGGCGCGGTCAAGATTGAAGGCCGCGCTGATCAGCCCAAGATGCGTGAAGGCCTGTGGGAAGTTGCCCAAGGCCTCGCCGCTGGCGCCGATCTCCTCAGCGTACAGGCCCAGGTGGTTGGCATAGGTGAGCATCTTCTCGAAATTGAGACGAGCCTCTTCCACACGGCCGGCGCGGGTGAGGGCCTCCACCAGCCAGAAGCTGCACATGCTGAAGGTGCCTTCCTCACCACTCAACCCGTCGCCCGCGC
>JALOKO010000042.1 GCA_025456495.1 Bryobacterales bacterium
GTCAAAGCGTTCCACCTGATACTGGCGAGCCTCGTGGAGATAGATGGCTTTCTCGTGTAGGGTGGTGAGCGCGGAAGGGAAGTCCACTTCGGCAATCACCTTGGCGTGTCCGGTGACATCGATGACGACGAAGTTATCGCTGGTGACGGCGCGGAGGCTGACGGTGTCGGCGGGATAGCTATCGGCAATCCAGTGCCAGGAATCGCCGGATGGATGGACGAAGCCAAACTCCTGCAGGAACTGGCACAAGGTGGCCGCGTCCTGACCGCCGAAGCGCTCTCCTGGCTTGACGGGCAATTCAAAGACAGCGCACTTGAGGTGGCTGAGGAGGATTTCGAGGTTGTTTGGATTGACGGCGGCGCGTTCCGGAGAGCGGCCGAAGAAATACTCCGGGTGTTCGATGATGAACTGGTCCATGGGAGCGCTGGAGGCCACCAGGACAGAGAGGGAGGCGGAATTGCGGCGACCGGCGCGACCGGCGCGTTGCCAGGTAGAAGCAATCGTTCCCGGGTAACCGGCCAGCAAAACTGCGTCCAGCGAGCCGATGTCGATGCCAAGCTCCAGGGCGTTGGTGCTGACAACAGCGCGGATTTCGCCGTCGCGCAAGGCCTTTTCGATGGCACGGCGCTCTTTGGGCAAATAGCCGCCGCGATAGCCACGGATGGCCTGGTTGGGGAGAGGACCGCGGTCGTGCGCATCCTTGAGGTACTTGGTGAGGACTTCGGTGGCGAGGCGGCTGTTGGCGAACACCAGCGTTTGGAGATTGCGCTGAATGAGGTCGAGGGCCAACTTCCGGCTTTCGGCCAGGTATCCGCGACGGATGCCTAACTGCTGGTTGACGACGGGCGGGTTGTAGAAGACGAAGTACTTGTCTCCGCGGGGGGCGCCGTTCTCCACTACCGCTTCGAACTCCTCACCGGTGAGGGTGGAGGCAAGCTCCTCCGGGTTGGCAATGGTGGCAGAGCAGCAGATGAACTGAGGGCGGCTGCCATAGAAGCGACAGATCCGATCCAGGCGCCGCAACACGTTGGCGAAGTGGCTGCCGTAAACACCGCGGTAGGCGTGGAGTTCGTCGATGACCACGTAGCGAAGATTCTGGAAGAGCTTGGCCCAACGGGTGTGGTGCGGCAGCACGCCGGTGTGGAGCATGTCGGGGTTGGTGAGGACGATGTTGGCGCGCTCGCGAATGGCGCGACGGGCGTCCTGTGGGGTGTCGCCATCGTAGGTGAACACCTTCAGGTCACTGCCACTGTCTTCGACGAGGGAATGCAGTTCATGCAATTGGTCCTCGGCCAGGGCCTTGGTGGGGAAGAGGTAGAGAGCGCGAGCACCCTTGTCCGCGGTCATTGCCTGCAACACGGGCAGGTTGTAGCAGAGGGTCTTGCCGCTGGCGGTAGGGGTGACCACCACCACGTGCTTTCCGGCGGAGACGTGGCCGTAGGCCTCCGCCTGGTGCGCATACAGGCGAGCAATACCGCGGCGCTGGAGCGCCTGCTTTACGGCAGGGGGAAGGGCATCCGGCAGATCCGCGAAGGCGCCCGCAAAGGCGGGCTGATGATGGATGGCACGGATGCTGGGGTCGCCACTTTCCCGCAGGCTGGTGAAGCGCGTGATGGCCCCATCCAGACCGTCCCCTTTGCGCGCAAGTGAGCGCAGGTCATCGGGCGGGGTATCCGCTTCCTCAAAGCCGGGGAGTCCAAGGGGGAGGCTCATGCTGGTTTTCATCGAAAACGGGCCGCGACGCCAAGCGACGGCCGAACGCGCACGCGGCTGCGCTTCGCCTTTTCTTTGCTAGCTTAGCGGAGAATGGATCCGTCCACAAGCGGGGACGGTGTCCGGGCGAGAGGGAACTCGCGGCGGGACGGTGGGCAGGGGGATTTTGGGCGGGGGGATTTTGGGCGAGGGGTGGCTGCGGATTCTGCTGCCGGAATTGCCGGTTGCCTTTCCAGTTCCTTGACTTCGGAACATGGGCAGAAGCCCCATTTTTGCGCAAACAGGGCATTGTTGGACTGTCCCCGTAAGTCTTAAGTCGAGTGGACTGTCACCGTAAGCTCAGTAAGTCAGTCCACGACGAGTTTGGCGCGCATGAAGCCTGCGACTGAGGCTGCGGCGGAGACGTAGGCCTTGCTGAACCGCTCTTTGCGCGGGTTTAGATCCACGCTGTTCTAGCCCAAAGAAGATGTAGCCGGGATGTCATGCTCCATCGGACCGACGCTGGGTTACCCGATGGCGCTGGGATGTTGTTGCCGGGGCTATCGTGGGCCTTCGGCACCTTCCTCGCTTCGGGAATCGCTCGATTGAGTGAATCGACCGTGGGCTGCGGTTCGGTAGCGTTCGGTCGCGTGACCTCATAGAAGCGCTTCCCGGCGTCTTCTACAAGCGCCTGGAACTCCTGGTGCTTCGTCCCGCCGGGCGGCGGCTTATAGCTCTCGTCCTCCCGACACACTTTCCCGCTCAGCGCCAGAATCCAGGTTTCGATATTCCGGCGAGGGACCAGAACGCTGATTCTTTCATCTGGATCTCGCTTCGCCAAACCCGCCTTGGCAAGCGATTCCTCAAGTTGCCGATGACGGTCCTCCACGGTGAGCGTATCGGCATCAAGCGCCGTGATTAGCACCTGGTCTGCAAACTGGCATTTCCGCAGCGTATCCACTTCCGTTGGATACTGTGTGCGCACTCGCTGCTCCGCGCTCCCGAATCCAACAGGCGACATCCGAATCTCGTGATTCTCGTAGGAGAGCTTCTTCAGGAAGCTCCGCAGAAACTGCTGGGTTCGCTTGTCCTCACAGAGCACGACCACCTTACCACGCCGACTCATCCCTCCATGCCCCGTGCAATCAATTCGGCGGGCGCAAGCGCGTGCGGGCCGGCAGCTTCAAAGGATTGCGTGCGCGTCGGCCCTAGCTTTTCCCGGTAGAAGCGGATCCCGCAGTCCACCGCCCATTGGTTGATGATCTCCGGGTGATGCGAAACGATTATTGCCTGACCTGCCCCGGAATCCACGGAGTCCTCCACGGATAGCAGCCAGGGCTGAATCTCCCGGAGCGAGATGTAGTTGTCGGGCTCATCGATGAATACGGTGCAGCCCCTTTTCAGCGCGAAGTGGAGGATCGCGTAAAGGCTGAGGATACAGCACTGGCCGTCAGAAAGCTCCCCAAGCTGAAACGGCACGGCAGCGCCATCGCTGCCGGTCAAATGGACCTGCAACAATTTCTGTTCGCCCCGATCAAGAAACCCGATGTACCGAAACCCATCCATCACGCGACGAAGGTCTTCCAGAAATGCGGCATCTACTTCTCGGTCAGCCAAAGCCAGAAACCGATACCAAGAGGCAAAGTTCGACAGATCTACATTGGGAAATCGGTCCTCGCGGGCAGAATAGCTTTGGATCTTGGATGGTTGAATCTGAAAGTACTCAATTGACCGAAGCCATGATGCAAACGCGTTGAGGGACTCGACACCCCAGCCGACCGCCAAAACGTTCTGCAGCGCCGAACGGCTTGGGTCAGACTTGTAGGTGGACACCGGAACAGCCTTGTCGCCATACAGCCTCACGTCGGGGGCGTCAAACTCAAAGACGAGACGTCCGTCCGCGAGCAGGGTTTCGCGCTTCACGGCGGGTTTCAACGGATACTTCCCCTGTTCAATTTCGAGCCGATACAGCAATATCTCTCCGTTGACCCGGCATCCGATCTCGAATGATTGAACAGGGCTCCGGGAGGACTTCGTAACGCTCGTGGCAGGGAATTGTTGCTCCAGTGGATTGCCAAGGATGAGGAGATTCCGGAGCCGTATCAGGGCTGTCCATATCGACGACTTTCCGGTCCCGTTTCCCCCGAAGACCAAATGCCGGGACGCCAACTCCAACTCGAAGTTGGAGAAGCAAAGGTAGTTATCGATGTACACCTTGGTCAGCATGTGTCCCCATTGTAGCTCCAACCTTTCAGACCACCGGGCTTTTCAGATGTGGACTTGATCCTACGGCTGAGACACAGAAGGCGGGACTGCGCCAGAGTGGATTGAGGATTTGCATTCCGGGCGGCAGTTGCGTTGGGGCGCGCGTCTTGTCCCGGGGGCGGGGTTAGTCTTCGCGGAGTTCGGCGATGGTGGCGCCGGTGCCGCCTTCGGCTTGGGTGGCGGGGTAGAACTTGGCGACGTTCGGGTTGTTGCTGAGTACGCTGTGGACCGCTCGCTTTAAGATGCCCTTGCCGTGACCGTGGACGATACGTACCATCTGGACTTGTGCCAGGATGGCTTGGTCAAGAAAGCGTTCAGTATCGTCGATGCCTTCTTCCTCGGTCTTGCCGATGATGTTCAGTTCCCGCTGCAGGACGTGGGCACTGGGGCCGAGGGTGAAGCTGACGTTCTTGGGCAGGGTGATCTTGCCTTGGGCTTCGCTGGCGCCAAGCAGCTCTTTGATGTCGGCGCGTGGTAGCTGTAGCTTCATGAAGCCTACCTGCACCTCAATGCGTTCGTCGTCCAAGAGGCGCAGCAAGGTGGCCGGTTCGCGAATGTCGCGTAGCTTCAGGCGCATGCCGGGCTCGAGCTTTTGTTGAGGTGCGGGCGGAGGTTCGGGTTCGCCCTGCTGCACACGGGTGATGACCTGCTGAAGATCTTCGCGAACCTCACGGCGGGCCTTGGCGATGGTGACTTGGGCGTGGTGGACGGCGCGCTTGCTTTCGGTGGTTTCTGCCATGCGCTCAAGCACCGCTTTGCTTTCCTTTTCGAAGCGGGCCAGCACCTCCGCGTGACGGGCCTCCAGTTCGCGGAGCTTCTCGCTTTCACGCCGTTTCCAGACGAGCGACAGCTTGTCGTCGCGGCGCTTGAGTTTGTCCAGCCGAGATTGAATGCGAGCTTCTTTTTCGGCCACTTCCTCCAGCCGCGCATTGAGGGTGGCGATGAGTTTGGCAAGGTCCTCTTCCTTGCGCGAGATGGTGGCGCGCGCCTTTTCAAGGATGGGCTGGGGGATGCCCAGGCGCTTGGCGATATCCAATCCGGCGGACTTGCCAGGGGCGCCCAGGCGCAGTTGGTAGGTGGGCTCCAGGGTGGCTTCGTTAAAGCCCATCGAGCCGTTCAAGACCTCGTCGCGATTGGCGCCGTAGACCTTCATGGGCATGAGGTGCGTGGAGACCAAGGTGAAGGCTCCACGTTCGCGGAAGGTGTCTGTGACGGCAACGGCGAGGGCGCCGCCTTCCTCAGGGTCAGTAGCGCGGCCGATTTCATCGAGGATGACCAGCGAATCCATGGTGACCTGCTGCATCATGTCCTTGAGGCGCAGCACGTGGGAACTGAAGGTGCTGAGGCTTTCGAGGATGCTTTGGTTGTCGCCGATATCTGCCAGCACTTCGTGGAAGACGGGGAAAACGGCTTCGCGGCAGGGGACGGCCAAGCCGGCCTGGGCCATCAGGACGAGCAGACCGACGGTCTTGAGGGCGACGGTTTTGCCGCCGGTGTTGGGTCCGCTGATGAGCAGAGTGCGCTGGGCTTCGGTGAGTTCCAGAGTGACGGGCACCACCTGCTTGGCCTGCTTGCGAAGGACATCCTGCAAAAGGGGATGACGGGCTTTGTCGATGAAGAGGCGACGGGGGCGGGCATCGCTCAAGGTGGGAACGGTGCAATCGAAGGCGTCAGCGAAATCGGCCTTGCCAAAGAGCAACTCCAGGCTGGTGACCACTTCAGCAGCCAGGCGGATGTCGTGGTAATGGCCACGGAGGGCGTGGGTGATCTCAGCAAGGATGCGGCGGATCTCCTCCAGTTCGTCGTTCTGCAGGCGGACGAGATCGTTGTTCATCCCCAGCACTTCCAACGGTTCCAGATAGAGGGTCTGGCCGCTGCCGCTGGCGCCATGGACGATGCCATCCACGCGTCCCTTGGAGGTGGCGACGATGGGGAGGACGTAGCGTTCGTTGCGTTGGGTAACGAAGTCTTCCTGCAGGACACCCTCGTCGCGGAACTTGCGCAGGAAGCGGTCGAGGGTGGCTTCGAGGTCGCGGCGCTGCTTTTCGATGTCCTTGCGGACGCGGCGCAGGAAGGGGCTGGCATCGTCAGAGATGCTGCCGTCGGGGAGCACCTTGCCTTCGATTTTCTTCAGCAGCGGGCGGAAGTCTGCAAGGGGTTCCGCCTTGGCGGAGAGGCGGGGAAACCGGTGCGCGGCATCCTGCAACTGGGCGCGGAAACTCTGGGCGCGTTCGAGGAAGCGCTGGATGGCGAGGACCTCCTGGGCTTCCAGGGCGATGCCCTCGACGCGCAGTTTTCCTACTGATGGGGAGGGGTCAGGCAGCGTGGAGAACTTGAGGCGGAAGAAGACTCCGGCGCCGCCTTCGCCACTGCCTACGGCCTGGCGCTGATAGTCCATCGCTTCGGCGAGGTCAGCCAGCGATTCGCGGAGCGCGGGCAGGTCCGTGGTGGGCTGCAGGTGTTCCACTTCGCGGCGAGCGGTGGGCGAGAAAACGTAGCGGCGCAGGATGTCCTTGAGGGCATCGAACTCCAGCAGGGCGTCGCTCCAGATACTCATGCGCGGTCTCCGGACGAGGACAGGGGATCCGCGCTGGAGGGATCGCCAGCCGAGTCAGGATGGGAGACGGCGCGGCCTTGCTGAAGGCGCAAGAAGGTTCCGGCGCAGGCTTGGTGGGTGGTGGCGCGACAGCAATCGAAGGCCACCAGGGCGCGGGCGATGACATCGTAGGTGCCGGGGGTCATCTGGAGGGTTTCTGCTTCGTCGAGGGCGAACCAACCGAGGGCGGAGGCGTCATCGCCGGCATGGCCAACCTGAGGCTGGCCAGTGGGGGATGGGAGGAGTTCGCAGACGTAATCCAACAACACGTAATGGAACTCAGCGCGACCGTGGGAGTCGGGCATGATGCGTTCAAAGACGGCGGCCAGGAAGAGGGGCTGAACCTGCAGTCCGGTTTCTTCCAGGACTTCGCGGCAGAGGGCGTCTTCGAGGCGTTCGCCGGTTTCGACGGCGCCGCCGGGAAGACTCCAGTAGCCGAGCAAGGGGGCGCGTCCGCGACGGATCAAGAGCACTTCCCCGCCCCGGATGACAATGGCCCCCACGCCCACAACGGGGCGGGCGGGATAGCGGCGGCTATCGCGATTACTGGCAGCGTCTGCGGGTTCCATGGTGGGCATGATGAGTGACAAGTGAGGGCGAAGCTAGCGAGGCAGCAATCCAGGGACAGCGCTTTGGATGCGATACACGCCAGTGCCCGTGGTGACAAAAAGCGCCATGCCGTCCGTCTCACCGAAGGTGCAGTTGGTGGGTTTGCCGGGTGTGGAGTAACTGCCCAAAGGTTTGCCCGCCTTGTCATAGATGAGGATGCGGTTGGCCGCGACGTAGATGTTGCCTTTGGTGTCTACGCAGACGCCGGTGGGGATACCGTCTTCCATGCGCGCCAGTTCGCGTTCGTTGCGCGCTTCACCGCGGTTGTTGATGTCGATGGCCAGCAGCAGGCGGCGGTCTGTGTCGGTGAGGTAGAGCGTGTTGTCGTCGGGTGAGAGGGCGATGCCGTTGAGACGGGTTTGGCTGCGCTTGATGGCGGTAACTTCGCCCTTGGCGCTGAGGCGAAAGACACCATGGAAATCGAGTTCGCGCTGTTGGGTGGCGCTGCCGAATGCGGGGTCAGTGAATAGCAGATCGCCGTTGCGGCGCAGGACAAGGTCATTGGGGGAATTGAAGGCTTTGCCCTCAAAGTCCTTCACCAGGACCTGCTCTTTGTCATTCTCGATTTTGACGATGCGGCGGGCGGCGCTTTCGGCGACGAAGACGCGACCGGACTTATCGACGGCCAAGCCGCTGGCGGCGGCAGTGTTGTCGCGGAGCAGGTTGGTGGGTCCGGAAGGGATGTGCTTGAAGAGCCGGTTGTTGGGGACATCGGCAAAGAGCAGGAAGCCGCTGGGGCTCCAGGCGGGACCGTCGGTGTAGCGCAGATCGCGCGCAATCTCCATGATTTCGGTGCGGCTGAAATCCTGCGCCGACGCAGAGGGGGATAGCAGCAGATACACGGCGAAAAAAGGCAACCAAGCGTGGACAACCAGACGCGTCATCCCCTCCATTGTTTCAGAGTTTCGACTGGCAGGGCATGGAGGGCGACGCCAGCAGCAGGCTGTTCGCCCTGGAAACGGCGGGGACCGCCACGGAAACGGGAGGAGCGCTGCGATGACGGGGTTAGCGTCGAAACATGGCGCGCAGGTCAAGCTGCGTGCTGACGGTGGTGTAGAGCACCAGATTGTGCTCGCGGTCCGCGCCCAGTTGGGGAACGAAGCGCTGGTAGAAGACGCCGGATTCGATGCCCCAGTGGCTGGCCGGACGGAACCCAAGACCGGCAAAGACGCGGTTCTGCTCGAAGCGAGAGACCCCCGCATTCCGGAGGCGCACCATGACCTCGTTGTAGAGGCGGGCGTAACAGGAAGCACAGGTCTGGTTTGGCCGCTGCAGGGGGACGCGGAGGCCGGCCAGATAGCGCAACCGATGCTGCATCCACCCGGAATCCAGGCCCTTCCGTTCAAACTCGGGGCCGAAAAAGCGCTGTTCGGCGCGGAAGCGGTGCTCCAGGCGCAGGCGACCCAGGGGGCTGTAATAGGAAATCTGTTGGTGCAGCCGATGCTCGGGCAAGGACTTGGTGTCCCACTTGATTCCGGCGGGATGGGCCTTGAAGTGAGAATAGGTGACCTGGAGGCGAGTGCGGGGAGCAAGGGCGAGGTTCACGCCGGGGCGAACCAGCCACTGCTGCCAACCAGAGGCGGTCATCTCCCGCCAGCCGCCATCGAAGTGGATTCCCCAACGGCCGGAGACCTGGTAGTCCCCGCTGTAGGCCTGCCATTGGGATTGCTTGTGGCGGGGCGCCGAAACGTCCTGAGCTGAGGCGATGTGGACCAGCAGCAGCGTCAGCAGCAGCCCAGCGAAGCGCAGCCATCGGACAGCTCCACTGGAAGCAACTGCTTTCACCGTTTCCCCTTCCACAGCCCGAACGAGCCAGCCCGGACCAGTTCGCTTTGTCCAGCCAGCTGGCGAGCGTCGGCGGCCGAGTGCCGGGCCGGTTGGCGGATGACGCCCATGAGCATTGAAACGCAAACGACCATGCTTTGGCAACCCGCCGTAGGGTTGAATCCGGAGCGACCGCAAGGACTGTCGTGGAGACAGATGGCGGACATGGAAGTGAGGGAAGGGATGGCACTCCGCCGGGGCGACTCCGCCCAGCTTGCCGAAAGGCGGGGCGCTGCGATGGCGGGGGTAGCTGGAAGTCCACCAGGATCTACGGGATAATGAAAGCAACTATGCGGTTTTTCGTCCTTGCACTCTGCTTGTTTTTGTTGCTGCCAGGCGCCAGCTCGGCCAGTGACCCCTTGGTGGTGGAACAGATCATCGCGAAAGTGAATGCCGACATCGTCACGATGGGCGACCTGGAAGAGGCGCGCGAAATGATGATGCTGGACCTGCTGCAGCAGTGTCGTAACGAGAAGAAGTGCGCCGAAGACCTGATGGCCAAGCGCGATCCCGATGTGCTTCGGGACAAGATTGACCAGACGCTGCTGGTGCAGCGGGCCAAGGACCTGAACATCAGCGTCGATAGCCAGGTGAGCAAAGAAGTGGCTCAGATGCAGACGCGGATGAAGATCACCGATCCGGAGGAGTTCCGGCGCTTCATTGAGCGGGAACTGCGAATCACGCTGGAAGACTATCGCGAGAAGATGCGCCAGCAGATGCTGCAACAAGAGGTGATCGGACAGGAAGTGGGGTCGAAGATCATCATCCCGCGCAGCGAACTGGAGAAGTATTACGAGGAGCACAAGAGCGACTTCCATCGCGACAAGGAGTCCGTGGCGTTGCAGGAGATCCTGGTGGCCAAGCGTACCCGAGAGGGCACTGAGCTGAGCGACGAGGAACTGAAGGCGAAGACTGACGGGATCCACGCGCGGGCCAAGCGGGGCGAGAAGTTCGATCAACTGGCGCAGGAGAACTCGGATGCGGTGTCCGCGCAGGAAGGCGGATTCCTGGGCTACCTGGCCAAGGGGGAATTGAACGCGGAGATTGAGAAGACCGTGTTCAGCCTGGACAAGGGCGCGGTGACCGACCCCATCAAGGTGCCGAACGGCTTCATCATTTTGAAGGTTGCGGACAAGGTATCGCCGGGCTTGCAGCCGCTGGCCGTCGTGGAGAACGAGATCATGGGCAAGTTGTGGCAGCCCCGTTTCCAGCCGGCCATTCGAACCTATCTGAGCAAATTGCGACAGGAAGCCTTCCTGGAAATCCGCGAAGGGTTTGTGGACTCCGGGGCGGTGTCGGGCAAGGACACGGCGTGGAAGGACCCGGCCGAGTTGAAGCCAGAGACGGTATCGAAGGATGAAGTGGCGGCGCAACCCCGGCGCAAGCGGCTGCTGTGGATGATCCCCATTCCCGGGACGACGACCTCGCCCAAGAGCACCAATTAGGGCGCGCCCGCGATGGGTGGGCAAGGCTCCCCGGGGCGCATCACCCCGAAACCCGCTGTTCCGCCGAAGCCGGTGGCGTGAGCCGCGACGCGATGCCGTGGTTGCGGCGTTGGCGCTGCGCCAGAGCGCGCCCGCCAGTGCGGTACATTGGGTTTTTATGAAAACATTCGTACGGGATCTTGAGCCCAATCAACTCTGCCGCAGTACCTTTCTGGTGAACGCCAAGGAGGTGCGGCAGAAGAAGACGGGGGAACCGTTTCTCTCGTTGACGCTTGGCGACAAAACGGGCGATATCGACGCTAAGATGTGGGACAACGTCTCGGATGTATTGGAAAGCTTCGGGCCTGGCGACTTCATCAAGGTGAAGGGCGTGATGAGCCTGTACAACAGTCGCCCGCAGTTCACGATTCACACGCTGGACCGTCTGGAAGACTTTGAAGTCGACATGAGCGACTTCTTTGCCACCTCGGCGCGGAAGCCCGAGGAGATGTTCGAGGAACTGCAGGGAATCATCCGCGGGCTGGGCAATGCGCATCTACGCGCGCTGCTGGAAGCGTTCTTCGCTGATGAAGACATGCGGGAACGCTACCTGCGGGCGCCCGCCGCCAAGCAGATTCACCACGCCTTTCTGGGCGGATTGGTTGAGCACGTGCTGTCGTTGTGCCGGTTGTGCAAGCTGGTGGCGCCACATTACCCGATGGTGGATGAAGACCTGTTGCTGACCGGGGCTATCCTGCATGACATCGGCAAGGTGGAAGAGCTCACCTACGATCGCGGACTGGGCTATTCCACCACGGGGCAACTGCTGGGGCACATCGCGATTGGGGTGCGGTATCTGCATGAGAAGCTGCGGCGGTTGCCAGACTTTCCGCAACCGCTGGCGGTGCTGGTGGAGCACATCATCCTCAGCCATCACGGGAAGCTGGAGTTTGGCAGCCCAAAGGTGCCAATGACGCCGGAAGCGCTGTTGCTGCACTACCTGGACGACATGGATTCCAAGATGGAGACCATGCGCGCGCAACTGGAGCGGGATGACAAAAGCGAGGGGCTGTTCACGGCGTATAACTACGCGCTGGAGCGGACCGCGCTGAAGCGGGATCGTTTCCTGAACGGCGAGGGGTCAGCCGGGAAGCTGAACGCGGTGAAGGCCGGCGCGGAGAGCCAGCGAGCGGCGCAGCCGGCGACGCAGGCCCGCCCAACCCAAGCGCCGGCGGCGGGCCGTCCGCAGCCGCAATCCCGGGGAGAGCGCGAGTCCGCCTCCCGCACGAGCTCGCTGTTTGGCGACAAGTTGCAGGGCGCGCTGGGCCAGGAGCAGTAAGTGATGGCGCATCCAACGACCGCTGAAGAACTACCGCCTCCGCTGGAGTTGGCTTGCCTGAACGTGCTGTGGCGCGTGGAATCAGCAAACGTCAGCGAGGTACGTGAGGCGCTGTTGCCCGGCCGGCCGCTGGCATACACCACGGTGATGACGTTGCTGGACCGCCTGGAAAAGCGGGGGCTGGTGGCGAGACAGAAGCAAGGCCGCAGCTTTCGGTATCACGCCACGGTCGCGCGTCCGCTGCTGCAACGGCTTGCCGTGGAGCAACTGGTGGAACGGTTGTTCGATGGATCCGTGGACGAGTTGCGTGGATTCGTGGGGGCGAGCCAGGTGGGTTCCAGCGCGACGCCTCCGGTTGCCAGTTCCGACACAGGCAGCCTGGATGCGGCCCTGCTGTGAGGGCTGGCAAGGTGAGAGCTGGCAAGGTGAGAGGCTAGACCTGGTCATCGTGTTCCAACGGCAAACCCAGACGGCTCCAGCGGCGCTGCATCAGGTGATATGCGATGAGACCCACCAGCAAGCCCGCCAGGTAGCCGTAGGGCAACGAACTGGCGATGAGTCCCACCAGGACAGCCAGCAGGAAATGCGCGGGCTGAGGCGCCAGGTCGCGAGCAAGGGCAACCAGAGCCATCGCCTCAAACAACAGCAGGACGCCCATCAGCGGCAGGGGAAAGACCTGGATGACGGTCTGGAATCCCTGTGAAAACAGCAGCCCCAGCACGACAAAGAGCCCACCGTAAATCACCACGGAGCCGCCAGTACGACCGCCAAAGGTGAAGTGTCCCATCATGCCGCCGCTTCCATGACAGACAGGGATGCCCGCCAGGAAGGGGCTAAGCAGATTCATCAGCGAGTAGGTGAGGCCAATCTGACGGATACTGACGCGCCGTTTGGGGAATAGATCGTCCACCAACTGCCGGGTGGCCAGCACGGAGTTGGCGATGGACAGCGGGATCTGCGGCAGGGCCAGCAGGAGAAAGCCGGTCCAGACATCGGCAATCGCGGGGATATGCCAGGAGGGCGCCTGAAGGCCCACCGCGCTCGTGAGAGCGGAGGGACTAAGGCGAAAGACGAAGGCATAGACGCCACCCATCGCCACCAACACGACCGCCGCCGGGATGTGCTTGCGGGACAGAAGCAGCAAGCCGACAAAGAAGGCGACGGCGGCCAGAGCGAAGCCGGGAACGCCATCGGATGGAACATAGTCCTTCAAAGCGATGCCGGCCAACTGCAGGCCAAGCCCCAGTTGAATGCCACGAATTACCGGCTTGGGGATCACCCGGTGGATGGCCCCCAGCAATCCCGTGACGCTCAGCAGCAGCATGCTGATGCCGATGGCCAGGCCGCCTCCAAACAGGATGGAGGCCGGTAGCTTTTGCGCGATGACAATGGCGGCCATGGCCTTGAGCGGTTGCACGGGCATGGGCATGCGGTAGAAGAGCGCGGTGGCGATCTGCATGAGGCCGAAGACCGTCAGCACGCTGGCAGGCTGGAGACCGGATGCGAGCACCATGCCGACAAGCAGAGGAAGGTCAGTGCCCAGATCGCCAAAGGCGCCGGACCATTCCTGGCGCGTGAAGCGGATTGGCGGGCGAGAACTGGAGGAGGTGGACGGTTCACTGACGATGGAGGACATTTGCTGCTTCCCGCCCGCAGCAAGCGGCTGTCCATGCGGCACGCTGCTTGGGCCTGTGCTCTTCTTACCGTAGCGCGAGAGGCGGAAGGAGTGCTGAGCGCGACGGGCGGGCTGGCGGGCACAACGGGCGGGCTGGCGGGCACAACGGGCGGGCTGGCGGGCACAACGGGCGGGCTGGC
>JALOKO010000453.1 GCA_025456495.1 Bryobacterales bacterium
GCCATCCGCCTGCATCTGCCGGAAACCTTCGGCGCCAGCATCGTTGTCCCTGATTTTGAAGTTCCCACCTCGCGCGCCCGAGAGGTGCTGCCGGCCTTCTACAGCAAGGAGGACGCGGTGTTCAACATCCAGCGCGCCGCCCTGCTGATTGCCGCTCTGTGTACCGGCAACCGCGATGTCTTTCCCACCGCATTGATGGACAAAGTGCACCAGACCTATCGCGCGGCCCTCATTCCGGGTCTGGAAGAGATTCTGTCGCTTCGCGCCGATGGCCTGCTGGGATGCGCCATCAGCGGCGCCGGTCCGTCCATTCTGGTGATCCACGAAAGCCGCCACGCCGCCGTCTGCGAACTCGTGCGCGCCGTCTTCCACAAGCACGGCCATCGGACCAGCGTCTTCCATGCAGGCATCGATGAAGAGGGGTTGCTGCTTGCCCACACCAGCGCTTAGGCCCCATGCGACCCCGTTGCTACAATAAGGCGTGTTTCTTCGAAGCCTGCTTCTCACCGGCTTGCTGAGCCTTCTGCTGACAGCGGATCCTCGTTTCGAAAGTCAGCTGGTGTTTCCCTTGGAACACTGGCACAACCATTCCAGTTCCGTGGTTGAATTGCCGGATGGGGACCTCCTGGTGGTGTGGTACAACGGCTCCGGCGAACGCACGGCCGACGACGTGAAGCTGGAAGGCGCCCGCTTCAGCAAGCAGTCCGGGAAATGGAGTGAGCGCTTCCTGGTGGCCGATGTTCCTGGCTTCCCGGATTGCAATCCCATCGTCTGGCTGGACCCTAAACAGCGGCTATGGCTCTTCTGGCCCACCATCATCGCCAACGAATGGCACACCGCGCTGTTGCAGTATCGCGTAACCACCACCTATCCGGCCCACGGGCAGCCCATCCGGTGGGACGATGGCGGCAGCATTCTGTTTGACCCGCATAACTTTGAGCCTACCGTCCGGAAAGTGCTGGGGCCGCTGCTCACCAGCGCCCCTGAGGCCAAACAGGCGCAGTACCTCACCGAGATCATTCAACGCTCCAGCGACACGTACTTTCGACGCATGGGCTGGATGCCGCGCAATCACCCCATCTTCATCCCGCCTGGCCCTGAATTGCCCAAGGGGCGCTATCTGGTACCGCTCTATTCCGATGGCTACGATTTTTCGCTGGTGGCCTATTCCGATGATGAGGGACGCTCCTGGCAGGGCAGCCAGCCCATGGTGGGCGGGGGCGCCGTGCAGCCCAGCGTTGTGCGCCGCAAGGATGGCACGCTCCTTAGCTATTTCCGCGATAACGGCCCCCCGCCGAAGCGCGTTCTGGTAAGTGAATCTGCTGACGATGGCCTCACCTGGACCCCGCCGCAAGACATGGAAATCTTCAACTCCGGCACCAGCGTCGAGGTGATCGCGCTGCGCGACGGCCACTGGCTGATGGTGAACAACGACACGGAAACCGGGCGGCATTCCCTGGCGCTGTCGCTATCGCCGGACGAAGGCAGAACGTGGCCCTGGAAACGCCACGTCGAGTTGGATACTCGCCCGGAAAAGGCCAGCAGTTTCCACTACCCGTCGCTCATCCAGGGCGCTGACGGCGACATCCACCTTACCTACAGCCTCTTTCTCAATCACGTTCCCGCGGGCGAGCCGCGCAAGAGCATCAAGCACGCCCGCTTCAACCTCGATTGGGTGAAGGCGGGGAATCCCTAGAGGAGGGCGACATGGAATCCTACGCGGACTATGCGCGCAACCTCGTTGGCCTGATGGCGATTGTCGATCCCATCGGCGCCGTCCCGCTCTTCATCGGCCTCATGCCGCATGCCAACAGCCAGGAGCGCAAACGCACTGCCCGCAATGCCGCTATCGCCGTGGCCATCATCCTGGTGGGTTCGATGTTTGCCGGCGAGCCCGTTCTGCGCCTCTTCGGCATCAGCATCCCCGCGTTCCGCGTGGGCGGCGGCATTCTCATTCTGTTGATGGCGCTGGATATGCTGAAGGCCAATCACGGCCGCACCCGCCATACCGCCGAGGAAGATGAAGAGGCCTTGGCCGCAGATTCCATCGCCATCGTTCCCCTGGCGATTCCCTTGATGGCCGGCCCCGGAGCCATCAGCCTGGTGATTGTCACCGCCAATCGCGCCAACGATCTGTTCGACGTCGGCGCGCTGGTGGTCAGTTGCCTGGTGACCGCCTTCAGTATCTGGGTGTGTCTACGGCTGGCCAGCCCCATCCGTCGCCTGTTGGGCGCCACCGGCATTAACATCGCCACGCGCGTGATGGGCATGATCCTCACCGCCATCGGCGTCGAGCTCATCACCACGGGCACCCGCGAGCTTTTTCCCGGTCTGATTCGATAGCATCAGGGTGTGGCGTCAACCGACGCGCAAGGAAGCACGGTCCAGCCTATGCCTGTCACTGCCTATCCCATCCGCCAGCTCGGTCCCGGCGACTTCGGGTTGCTGTCTCAGCTGAACGTCATGTTTGGCCAGGCCTTTGGGGAGCCGGAGTCCTATACCGCAAAACCGCCCAGCCCCCAGTACCTGGAGCGCCTGCTGGAAAGCGATACGTTCCTTGCCGTGGTGGCGATGGACGGTGAGAACATCATTGGGGGAATCGCGGCCTACGAGCTGAAGAAGTTTGAGCAGGAACGCAGCGAAATCTACATCTACGACCTTGCCGTGGCTGACAGGTATCGCCGTCAGGGAGTGGCCACCGGGCTCATTCGGCATCTGCAGGCGATCGCCGTGGCGCGTGGCGCCCATGCCCTGTTCGTGCAGGCCGACACCACCCAGGACGATCTCCCGGCCATTGCCCTTTACTCCAAGCTGGGCCGCCGTGAAGAAGTGCTGCACTTCGACATCGAACTCAACCCGAGCTAAGCGTGGTGCGCGCTCAGGCTTCCGGTTCCTCATCCTTTACCGTCAGCACTTCGTCTGAGAACGTGACGTAGGGGAACACCTCTGGAATGTGCGAATCGTAGTGCCGGTGCTGGTTCCAGGTCCAGCCCGCGCAAGGGTCAAGGTTTTGTCCTTGCGGCCCCACTCGTTGAAAGCGTGAGCAGTCAATGCGCCAGACATCGCCATGCGTGGGGGGAAGGGAACGGCCGTCGGCCAGAAGGGCGAGGCTCTTCCACGGGATCGCGATTTCCGCGCTCCAGCCCCTGTCCACGTCGTCGCGCTGGTTCAAGGTGCCATCCACCTGTACGGCGTGCTGCAATCCCGGGCAATCCCAATCCAGGAATCCCCAGCGCTCACCCCGCGGATGGATGTGCCCGCCTACGCCATCCAGCGTCATCGTCTGGGCGGTTGCCGGATTAAACTCCGGCCGCCCCCAATAGGGGCCACCGGGCTGATGAACGTCCTTCCAGATCCAGAACACCTCGTAGATCACATTGCAGGCGCTGATCTCAAACTCGTAGTAGCAGTCACCGCCATCAATGAACACTTCGACGGGCTTCGAACAGCAGACGGAACCCCAATCAGACACTCGCAACTTCCAGCGCATCGCTACCTTGTCGTCGAGTATTTCGCATCATGGTGCGCTCCGTGCAAGCCAGCCCGCGAAGCGCTACTTGCACTCCTAACTAAGCCTGAGGGGCAGGAAATCGTGGCCGTCGTTGTCGACTTCAGCCGCCGGGTCCCGGGAAAGCGGCCCGGTGCTGCCTAACCCCTCGTTCAAGCCGACCCGCTACGGCAGGCAGCGTAAGCCTGGGCTGAGGCACTTCG
>JALOKO010000043.1 GCA_025456495.1 Bryobacterales bacterium
TTTGCCGCAGCCGTTGCGATCCGGTGGTCTGCTGGGTTTCTACTGGCAGTTGGCGAAATTGCAAAAGTGCGTTCTCGAAAGCCTCCAGTGCAGCCTTCGGATTGTCCAGCGACAACAGTTCAGCCAGCTTGTATTGCATCACCACTTTTGCGCGGCGCGGCCGCACTTGCGACGGATCCGCCTGGCTGGCCAGCTCCGCGTGTTCCATGGCGGCGCGCAGGTGACGGCGCGCCTCATCCTGGTTCAGTTCCACACTGTAGGCGCCGCCTACAAGGTCAGACAGCATCTCGTGCTGTACGGTCTTTTGCATCTGTACGTCGTAATCGCTGGGATAGCGCGCGGCCAGTGGTTCCAGCAATTGCAGTGCCACCCTAGCGTCGGCCAGACAATCCGCCGTTTGGTCAAGCAGCCATCGCACCTGACTGCGGGAGCCATAGAGCTTGGCCGCCATCAACACGGCATCCCGGTCATCCGCGTCCCGCGCCAGAATCGGCCCAACCAGCGAGAGTCCCTTGGTGTGCGCGTCCACGCCCTCTTGCGGCTTCCCCAAGTTGCTCTGATAGGGATTGCCCAGAATGTTCCCCAGCTTCCAATAGCTTTCGGCAATCTCCAGGTCCAGCCCATGGTCTGCCCTCAGTCGGTCGTTTGCGCTAAAGTTCCGCCCCAACTCGTCCAGGTATTCCAGCGACCAGCGCACCAGGCTCTCCTGGGCGGGCGTGGCGCCGGGCAGCTTTTCCACCGCATCGTAAAACTCGAATAGCAGCGAGTTGGTGAGCTGCCGAACATCGCTGAAGCGAGCCTCGGCCCGCGCTCTGGAATCGCTGGCACGCACAGATTGCCACACCCAGGATCCCACTGCCGTCACGGTCAACAGCGCGAGAGCAACCGTTAAGGCAGCCAGTCCTTGATGTCGCCGCGACAGTCTGCTTGCCCGGTACAAAAGGCTGGGGCCGCGGGCGGAAACGGGGCGCATCTCCAGAAACGCGCGCAGATCCGCGGCCATCGCGGCAGCACTGCCATAGCGGTCAGTGGCGGAGTTGCGCAAGGCTTTGCCCAGGATCGCATCCAGGTCGCCGTCCAGATTGGCGGCAAGGGCTTCCGGCAGCGTACCCCGCTGCTCAGCGATGGTGGCGGCTCGCGCCGGGTCTTCACGCGTCAGGCGCCGAAAAGCGCGTCCACACGCGGGCGCTTCGAGTTCTGATACCGCGCGCAATAGCTTCACAGGTTCAGCCAGGAGTGCCTCGAACGGGTGTAGGCCCGCCAGCAGAAGATGCAGCACAACGCCGGAGCTGTAGATGTCCACAGCAGTGCTCAAGGGCATTGAGTTCAATTGCTCCGGGCTGGCGAACTCTGGTGTGAATGGCCGCGGAGTTGCCTTGGTCACCCCCTCGTCCCCACCAAGCACTGTCGGCTGCAGCAGCTTGCTGATGCCGAAGTCCAACAGCTTCACATGTCCCGCGGAATCCACCAGAATGTTGCTGAATTTCAGATCGCAGTGAACCAGAAATCGCTGGTGTGCGTAGTCCACCGCGTCCAGAACCTGAAGCATCAACCGGATTCTGTCGGAAACCGAAAGCTGACGGGAGTTGCAGTAGAGGTCGAGGGCTTGCCCATCCACATGCTCCATTGCGAAGTAGGGAATGCCATCGGCACTGATGCCGGCATCCATCAGGTGAACGATGCCAGGGTGCTGCAGCGCGGCCAGTGCTTGCTGTTCGATGCGGAAGCGTTGCAGGGTAGCGGCATGGATGCCACCTTGAAGAAGCAACTTCAGGGCCACGTGTTGGTGGAAATCCTCAATGCGTTCGGCAAGGTAAACCGCCGCCATGCCTCCCTCGCCCAGCTTGCGAAGCACGCGAAACTTGCCAACGGTCAGGCCGATGAGGGAGTCGAAGTTTGTCATGTGATCCACCCCGTGGCGCTGGCTGCGGTTCGTGCCATCCTAGCATGCAGCCAATGCGCGGCTAGAGACGTGTGGACAGCCGTTTCATGTGGACCACCTGCAGTGAGCAAAGGCAAGCGCGTGCCGCCCATTCAGTGAGGTGCTCCGGCGGAATCGTCAACGCGGTCACGTAGCGCGGTCAAGCGTTGGATGACCGAAGAGGTTGTGATTCCCGCCGCCCCGTACTGCTGGATGGCTTCCGAGGCCAAGCCCAAGGCGGCTGTCTTTTGGTTCAACGTGTCCAGGCAAAAGGCCTCGGCGGCCAGCCGGTTGGCTCGCCACTGTGGCGGCATGCTGCCTTGGGCGTGTGCGTCGGCCTGAGCCACAAGGTTGAGTGTGGACGCGCAGCGATCAACGCGCATCTCTCCAAAGGCCGCGTCCACCAGCACCATCCAGCGTGGTCCACCCATCCGCGTGTCGTCGATGGATTCCATCGCGCTCAGGCTCTGGTCAATCACCGCCTTGGCGCGCTCGCGATCTCCACTTTCCGCAAGACGGTTGGCCAGCATCATGCGAATGCGGTGATACTCAAACGGCGACACATAGCCTTCCATCGTCTCTGATGCGCGCTCGAGTGCGGTGACGGCGCCCTGGATATCCTTCTCGTTGTAGGCCACGGCGGCCTCTGCCCGCAGCAGGGCGATGCGGGCTGCCCGCGTATCGGGGTGATTCTCACCCGCTGTTCGAATGCCCTCCGCCAAAGCGGCGCGCGCTTCAGCGAAGCGCTGCTGACGGCTTAACGCCATCGAGTAACCCACGTAGAAAAGCGACTTCAATACCGGGGCTGGGACGGAAGTTTCCTTACTGTCGTCAGGGATCTGGCGCACAAAGACTGCTGCTTGTGTGAGGAGTTCCAACTCACGCGCCCGATCCCCCTGGCAAGCGCCCACCACCTGTGAATAGCTGGTGAGGTAGGACGCGTGCTGGAAGGCCGGCGTCTGATGACGAGCGCGCTGGTACACCGCGTCTGCTTCCTGAAACAGGCGCACGGCCTCAGGGCACTTCCCGTTCATGCTCTCCATCAGGCCCACATTGGAAATGGCGCCGAGTCGCAGTTGTAGACCTTCGACTTCGCGGGAGCCATCCATCGCCAGCGTCGCCACTTGCAGGCCGCGGACCGGGTCGCCCGCCGTGAACAAGTACAGCCCCAACGAGGATTGCAGATGCAAGACAGTAGCAGGACTGAGGGCCGAGGGTTCCAGGAGTCGCGTGTGAATGCGCTCCACCAACTCACGCACCGTCATGTCATTACGTCCGCCGTACATGACATTGCTGCTGGTAATCATCCAGTTCAGAAACTGCGCCGTGGCCTGCGCTTCCCTGCCCGCGATGGCTGCCTGTCGTTGCTGCCAGAATCCGTAGCCAAGGGCGGCGGCAAGCCCCAGCAGCAACGCAGCTGTCGCGCTCACTGCCCCGCGATGACGCCCGACATACTTGCCAACGCGATAGGCCAGGGTCTGGGGTCGGGCCAGGACCGGGCGGCCTTCCAAGAAGCGGCCAAGGTCATCGGCAAACGCGTCCACCGATGCATATCGCTGCAGCGGATCCGGCGCAATGGCTCGCGCCAGCACCACCTCCAGATCTCCGCGCAGATACTCCCGCAAACGCTGCGGACTGGTCCCCTGCGACGGCGCGGCACTCTCCTTCAACGCTTCCACCAGGCTACGGGGCCGTGCATCGGGACTCGCCCGCTCAGCCGCCGCAAGCAGGGAGCCCTCCCCACGAAACGGCAGCGCGCCCGTCAGCAGCTCAAACAGCACCACACCCAGGCTGAATACATCGCAGGCCGTGCTGAGAGGTTCGCCGCGAAGTTGTTCAGGACTGGCGTAGCGGGGCGTCAACTGCAACGTGGTGGTGAGCTTGCCATCGTCACCAATCAGTTTGGCTGTGCCGAAATCCAGCAGCTTTACCTCGCCATCCCGGGCAACCAGAAGATTGCTGGGCTTCAGGTCCAGATGCACCACCAGGCTGCGATGCGCGGCCGCCAACGCTCTGCATAAGGCCACCACCAGTTGGATTCGCGCGGCTGCAGTCAGTCGAAGGCGTTCACAGTACCCATCAATCGGCTCGCCTTCCACATACTCCATCACCAGGTAGGGGCGCTGTTCGGCGGTGACCCCCGCATCCAGCAGACGCGTGATGTTGGGGTGCCGCAGCGACGCAAGGATTCGCTGCTCACGACGGAAGCGGTCCATGGATTCGCCTTCCGCAAGATAGGTGTGCAGCAGCTTTACCGCAACGGGGACGCGTACGCCGTCAGACTCCTTCTCCGCGGCGAACACCGTGCCGGTTCCCCCTTGCCCAATCAGGCGAAGCACCCGGTAAGGGCCAAGAAATTCAGGATGCGCCGCAGGGCTGGAGGCGTGACGGGAGCGCGCCTCCTCCCGCGCCGTCTGCTCCTGCTCCATGGCGGCAACCAGCGCTTCCACCTCAGCGCGGATCTCCTCATCCGGCTCCATCGTCCTCAGCAGACGATGACGCGCTTGCTGGCTGAGGCCCTCCGATTGCATGTACAGTTCCTGCACCCGCAGCCAGCGTGGATCCATGCTCATGGTAGGTTCTCCGAAGGATTCTCCTCTGGTTGAGTTGGCGAGGATACGGCGGGCAATCCCTCAGTCCCTTCGTCGATTCCCTCTCTCTGGGGAACTTTGGTCGCCGACAGCCGAAGTCGCTGATACAGCCAGGCGCGGGCCACGCGCACCTTGCGGTCAATGGTGGCCACTGAGACGCCCATCAACTCAGCGGTTTCCTCGGCTGTGCATCCCATCAGGAAGCGCAGTTCGAACATGCGCGCTTGGTCAGCATCCATCTGCTGCAACTCGTCCAGGGCGCGATCCAGGTCCAGCACGTCATCGCTGGCGGCATTCACCCATGGCAGCTCATCATGCAAGGGAATCGCCACGGCATCCGCCCCGCGCTTCTTGGCCTTGGCGTTACGGGCATGGTCAATCAACGCCATTCGCATCAGCTTTGCGCTAAGGGCGAAAAAGTGGCCCCGTGACGAGAAACGAACTTCGCGCCGCGCGATCAACTTCAGGAAGATCTCGTTCACCAGGCCGGTTGCCTGCAGGGTATGCCCCGGGCGTTCTCTGCGCAGATACGCAGCCGCCAACTCCCGCAAGTGCGGGTAGACCAAGGGCGCCAATTGGTCTAACGCGCTACGGTCGCCCTGTCCCCAGCGCTCCAGAAGAACGGTAATTCCGGCATCCATGAAATTGTTGAGCTCAAGCCAGTTTGACGGTGTCGGTAGTCTACCATTGCGTAACCCGGGCAAGAGACCACGCGCCATGGGTCGTCATGCAACTTGGCGGACCACGCAGGCCACACGCCTCACCGCAGGGCATCCCGCAGTTCCCCGGAGATGCGGTCGACTGCTTTCTGCATTGCCCTGCTTCCGTGCGTGGCGGTCATGGAATTGCGGTCACCTGTTTCGAAGTTCCACAACTCTTTCGAGGATCCGGTGGAGACCACGCGGACACGAAGACGATACCGATCCTTAAGCCCCATGGCCCTGCCAGCGCTGGCGAATAACCCTCCCTGAGCCTGTTCCTCAGTGGCCTCAATACGCGCGTCCGCCTGCGTGGCGGAGGTTGTCACCAAAACCCTGCCCTTCAGGCTACGCTGCAATTCGCTGCGCAGCATCACGTCCATGTTCCCCGCCATCTTTGCAACGAATAGTCGCTGCACTTCACCCAGCGTGCCCACGACCTTCAACTTCGGCGCCGGTGGAGCTGCTGGCGCGCCCCGCTCTTGCTTGCTGACCTCGGGGCTCGGAAACGAGCGTAGGCCGTTCGCCACCGCATCCAGCAAGGCAGCGTCCGCGCCAGCGTTGCGCAACTGGCTCTGCAGGGACGGTGTCAGCAGGAAGTTGACACCGCGTCTCTTCACCGCATCCGTGAGTTCCCTCAACGCTTGTCCGTGGGTCACCTCGAGGGCGCGTAGCAACCCCGCCCGATGAATCGGCCACTCACCCGGATTGCCACTCGTCGGGCCATCCGTCAGGTCTAATGCACGCGCTAGCTCCGCCAGATCCGGGGTTGGCCCCGGAGACGCCGGAGCTGGACGAGTAGACCTTGGTTGCGGCGTTTCCCGCACGGAGATTCGCGGTTCTAACGGCGCGGCGCCGATGGTGTCCGGGCGAGTGGGAGTCTCCTGTTGCGCGTCCGTTAGCACGGGAGGGTCTGGCGCGGGTGACTCCGAGACAGCGTCCGCGCTACCTAAATCGCGATCGCCGAGGATCTTTCCGATGGGGATCGGAACCCCGGGCTCGAACACCCGCTCCGGGACCGCCGCGGTGACTGCCGGTTCCGGGGGAGGCGAGGCTGCTGCAGGGGCTTCGCTCTCGACACCGTCTTGTGCCATCTGAACCAGGCGAGTGATCCCAATCAGCATCAGGGAGCCCAGTAGGGTCAAAAAGATCGTCGCGACACAGATCGTTGCAACCAACCGGTTGGTTGATCCGATCGTAACCTGACGCAACCTGGCAGGGGATACCCCCAGCAGCGCGCAGCACTCCGCCAACATGCCTCTGGCGTCCTCTCCCTGGGTGGCTGGCTGCGCCACCTGTGCGCGCAGGGCAGCGGCGAAGCTGGTCGCATCCGGGTAGCGCTGCGCGGGGTCTTTTGACAGCGCCCGTAGCACCACCGCCTCCACTCCCGATGGAATACTCTGCAGCCACTGTCGAAGGCGTGGCGGCGGCTCCTGTACTTGCGCCAACAGTAGGGAGTACTCGCTCTGCGACTGGAAGGGTAGCCGTCCCGTTAGCATCTCGTACAGGACGATGGCCATCGAATACAGGTCAGACTGCGGCCCGGCCCCTTTGCCTTGAATCCGCTCTGGAGCCATGTATTCGAGCGTTCCAATCAGGTGTCCTTCCCGGGTCATGCGCGCGTTCCCCAGTGCCTGCGCAATTCCAAAGTCCGTTACTTTGGTTAGCGGTTGGAAGCCGCCTGTACTTCTGCGGGTATCGGGAAGAATGATGTTGGCTGGCTTGATGTCGCGATGCAGGATCCCCAGTTGGTGTGCGTGCTGAATGCCATCCAGCACCTGCGCGGCAATCTCGAGCGCCTGCGGCCAGGGCATCGGGCCGCCTTGCAGCAGCGTTTGCTCCAGCGTGCGTCCCGCAACGAACTCCATCACCATGAAGTACTCATTGCCGTCCTTGAAGAAGGCATACAACTGCGCGACGTTGGGATGGTTGAGACGCGCCAGGGTGATGGCCTCGGATCGAAAGCGCTCCACCACCTCAGGGCGCGCTGCGAGTTCCGCTTTCAGCGACTTCAGCGCCACTTCCCGGTCGACCATGACATCCACTGCACGATAGACCTTGCCCATTCCCCCTTCACCCAGCTTGTCAATCATGCGGTAGTGGCCAATGGTGCGGCCGGTCATGGCTGCGATCCTCCGCCTTCGGAAGCGCTAGCTTTGCTGCCGGCCTTACGGACACACAGGACCACCGCGGTGACGTTGTCGCTGGCCTGACGAGTATCGGCCAAGTTGATCAACGCATCACAGATTTGCGTCGCGGACTGCTGGGCGACGCACTGCTCTCCAATTTCGTCGTCGTTCAGGGCGTCATGCAGGCCATCAGAGCACAGGACGAAGCAGTCGCCAGGGCGAATCGGGAAGGGATCTTTCCACGTCGAAACCAGCACATCGGGGTAGGTGCCCATGGCGCGCAGTATGACGTTGCGGTCCTCATGATGGCGCGCGTCCGCCAGGGATAGAAGACCGCGATTGACCATCTCCATGGTGGCCGAGTGATCCTGGGTCATGCGATAGATCTGCCCCTCGCGGACAAGATAGGCGCGACTGTCACCGACATGCGCGCACCATGCCAAGCCAGCGCGAATCACCAGTCCCGTACACGTGGTGCCCATGCCTGCCAGCTCCGGCTGCTCCTGGGCCGTCTCATGGATGCGCCGGTTGGCAAGGTGAAACGCCTCCTGCAACCAGATGCGTGGCAGGGCGTCCTGAGTGGCCTCGGCCAGCTGATAGTAGTGCTGCGGAATCAGGGAAGCGGCAAGATCACTGGCGACCTCGCCGCCCTCATGGCCTCCCATTCCGTCCGCAACCAGCGCCAGCAGTCCGTGGCTTTGCAGGCGCTCCAGTTCCCGCGGAATCAGAAGGGCTGAGCGGTCCTCGTTGTTCAGTCGGCAAGGCCCTGACACTGAGCGCTCATCCCCATCCACCTCATACCCGTCAAAGGGCAGCAGGTTGTACTCCGACGTACTTCTCTGTAGTGGCTGTGGCATGGCGATCCAGGTGTCGTAGTGGGTCTAGGCGCATTTACGCTGCGTCTGGCTACATGACGCGCTGTGTACCCATCAGCTCCATTCCATAGCGAATGGGAACAGCGAAGGTGATCTTGGTATCCCCGGTGGTGCCGGAGGTGAAGATGCCAATCACGCGCCCCCGCTTGTCGAAGACCGGCCCACCACTGTTGCCGGGTCCGGTGGAGTTCACGGTCAATTGATACACATCGCCAAACAGGCTGTAGGCGCCTTCGTTGTTGCCCACGCTTCCGCGGATGACGCGGCCGATATTGCCCACACTCAACGTGGGGTCAGGAATCACCTTGGCCTCGCTGCCGCGTCGCAGGCCATCCTGCGACATCACTGCGCCAACCACCACAGGGGATGCGGAAGGATATCCCAACACCAACACCTCATCCCCGGAATTGATGCGCTCGTAGTTGTCATGGAGCTCCAGGGACGTCAGCGCTCGCGGGATGTCGATCTTCACCATGGCCACGTCAATCTGGTCAGATACCCGCGCGAGCTTTCCAGGAATCCGGACGCGATTGCGTGCGAAGGTCACGTCCAGGTAGTCGTTGCGTCCCTCGATGGTCTTGCCGCTGATGGCCTTCTGGATGACACGGAAGTTTCCTGAGCCGAACGCGCCGCTGGTGACCACCTTGGCATCCGCAGGGATCCATGCAGGGAAGTTCCCTGAACCCACTGGGGTGAGCTTGCGCACATTCAGTTCCCCGTCAAGCTCCAGCGCCACTCCCACTGGATATGGGAACTGGTAGCGGGTCTGCCACGCAGCAGCAACGTGCCGGTTGGTGAGCAGGAAGCCATCCTTGCTCACCACGAAGCCCGAGCCGCTATGACTGCCTCCAACGGCGCGGTAATTGCCGCCGCCATCGTCGGTGGAAAGCATGGGTTCCAGGCCGTCGCCGGTCACCAGGAAGATGGGCAGAAACGGTGGCGCGCCCGGCACCAGAGGACCCTCTTCACCGCTATCGCCCACCATCTTGTTGGGCATGGCAACGTGGTAGAGCTGTCGTCCGCTCTCAATGTCGACGATCTTCCAGCCCACCTCGAAGAACACCACGGAGTCAGTGTTGCGTTGGGCAATCGCGGATGCCATCTCCGCCGCGCCCCCGAACAGATTGTGCTGTATCAGGGCGAAGGCGCCTACGCCTGCGATGGAAAGCAGCACCACCGCAATGGCCACAAATTGCCATGTGCGGGATTTTCGCTGGCTATCGGCAATCATGCGCTCCACCGTTGCCTTGCCCAGCCCGCCCGGAGACCCTACTACAGCGGAAGGGGCCACTACGGCGGAAGGGACCAATGGCGCGGGCGGCGGCGGTGCAACCGCGGCCGCGGCAAAGGAAGGACTCACTTCGGTGGCAAGCCTGGTGGCCTTCGCCACCGTAGCCGGGCGAGGATGCGCATCGAATTCGATCTCTGGTCCTCCAGGCCCGAGCTGGATGATATCGCCCGGCGATAACGTCACCTCGCCTTGTATGCGCTGGCGAGCAACGAAGGTGCCGTTGCGGCTTTCCAGATCAAGCAGACGGTAGCTGGGACTTGGCCCCAGGTGAACGTCAATCTTGCAGTGCATGCGGCTTACCAGGTCATCGTGCTCTGCGTCGAGTGTGATCTCGCACGCCGCGTCCCGGCCGATAGTGAGGCTGCGGTAGTTCTTCAGCGGGAACTCCTCCACCTGCCCCTGCTTTGAGCCGCTGCGATATCGAAGAATGATCTTGGGTTCCATGGCGTTTGTGTTTCGGGTTATCGATGAATGTCGGGAAAAGATGCTAGCGAAGCTGCTCCAATTCCGTAAGGTCGATATTCGGCGGGGGCGAATGCAGGTCGCTGCCGATGAGCGTGTCGGAATGCCGCACGCGCCAGTAGTAGTTGTTACCGGCTTTGCCCTCAAACACCTCACCCGTTTCGGTATCGCGAAGCCGAACCACCCCGCGGATGATATCGCCGAACTCTCGCTGCTGCCGGTCCTGGATTTGCTGTCGATGTTCGCGGGTTTCGCGAAACAGACCGGCGATGTAGTCGTTGGTTTCCTTCACCTGACGGTACGTTTCGGCGCTCGTCTGGCGCTGCTGCGCCACCCATTGGGGATTCATTCGAATCGAGCTCAGCATGCGGGCCACGACCGCCGACGCGAGGTCACCGCCACCGGGAGGCGTGACGTACGAGACCAACGACTGCACATACCAAATGCCACCATCCTGTTGTCCGGGCGCCATCATCAGGGAGGTTGCAGCCAGGACGTAGCCTTCGTAGTCCATGCTGCCGCGCCGCGCCCGAAACCGGACGTCGCCACCCGTGGTGGTAAGGCCAATGGAAGGCAATTGCTTGAACAACTCTCTGCGGTCTCTGGGCTGCTCAATGCGCGGACTGGTAAGGCCCATGCGCTGTGCGAAGGAAGCTACATGGTGGTGAGCATAGACGGCGCCTGGCAGGTAGCGCTGCACAATCAGCACGTTGCCTGGAAACGGAGAATAACGTCCGCCTTCGCCCATTCCCAGTGATGCCAGCGTTGCCGTGGGAACGATAAAACGAGGGATATACTCGTCGCCCAGCGTGACAACGATGCCATTCGGGGATGTGGCGCGCACATAGGTGTTGATGTCCACCTCAGAGCGTCGCACCACGCCACCCTCGATCTTCCAGTTGGAGGGCACATCCAAGGTGAAGGCGCCTTCGTGCGGATCGCGAAACGGGATGTAGCTGGGCTCGGGCGGAGGTGGGCGCTGATCGGTATTCGCCGCGCCAGACCGCTCGCCCTGGAAACGAAAACTTCGCAGCATGGCAAGCATGGTGGGTTGATCCCTGAGGAAGCGCGAGGCAGGCGCACCCATCAGGTAGAGGGTGCCCATCCCATCCTGACTGAACAGCATCACGCTGCCCTTCCCTGTCTGTTGACCTCGCGCAAACGAGATGGTCGCCAACAGACCGCTCCGCCCCAGACGACTTGGATAGAGAGCATCCAGCGTGGCGTTGGGTAGATAGCGCGCCAACAGCGTGGCTCCATGTTGACGCATCCACTCAGACGGGGAAGCACTGCCGATGCCCATCACGGGAAGAACCGCCACCGTGCTGGCGCCATCCGCGCTGCTGGCCAGCGCGGCGTTGTCCTGTGTAAAGCGTGCCTGCCAGCCCGGTGCAAGTTGAAACGAAAACGGTAGCTGTGCCGAACGAGGCGAGCCCGCCGTACCTGCCGTCACGGAAGGGGATGCGCTTGCCGGTGGACGAGGCTTCGCTTGCTGGACGGTTGGAGATGCCGCGGGCGCTTCCTTGGCTGGTGCTGGCCGCTTCACTCCGTTCTTTAGCACCTGCTCGAGTGGCAGTCCCTGCGCATGCAGGCCCACGGCGGCAAGCAGCAATACCCAGGCATGGAGTTGTATCGGTCGCATCGCCTTGGTTATCGCAAGGCACGGGCCGATGGTTGCGCATCAAGTGCGCAATGGCGTTCTATCGAATGGAGGCGTAGTAAGCGAACAGAGTGATGCTGAGCGCGGCCAACAGAAGTACCGTTTGCTCAACACCCGATAGCCGCCACCATCGAGCGTCGTTCCCCACACCCGCGTCCGTCACTAACGCGGATGTATCCCCGTCGGACAAGGTGTCGCCGCTACTGTTGGCTGAGGCGCCCGGTTGCGCCACGGCCACCATTACTTCGGTAGCGGGCGTCGGGATGGCGATCGGCTTGACGCCCACGCTGCCTGGCGCGTTCGATTCCGTAGGGGAGCTTAAGGAGGACACGGGCGGCGCTGCCGTTGGGGCAGTTACCGATGGGGGCAGCAGCAATCGCACACGCAGGCGGTACCCCGGAATGGCGATTTCCTCGCTGCCCTGAAGCGGGACCGGACTCTTCTTTGGGATGCTCTGGGCGTTAATCCACACACCGTTGCTGGAGAGGTCAGTCAACGTGAGTTGATTGCCCTCCACGGATAGCGCCAGGTGATTGCGCGACAGCTTCACTCCATCCAGTGGAACAGGGCTTTCCGGCCCGCGCCCCAACAGGATGGGCTGCCCGGTGAAAGGCAGATCAAATTGCTGTATGGCGTCGGAGTCCAGCGCTTGAAGTTGGATTGAGAGTTTCACGTTAAGTCAGGTTCTGCGTAAGGTGTTCGGTAAGCAGTTGGCGCACCGTTGGATCCTGAACCAGCATTTGCTCCAGGGCCAGTCGCGTTTCTGGCGGAGCGCTTTGCAAGGCGGGGCTGGAAGCCACAAGCTGCCGTACGCCTTCCCGCAGCATCCCCAGTAGTCTTGGGCCTTCTTCAAGGTGCGTCGCATTCCAGCCCGAAGGAATCTGGAGCGCAAGCGAGTCGGTTGCCGGCCCGGGCTTCCGCGAAGCCGGAACCGCGTCGCTGGACGGGAAGGCTGACGAGTCGGCACTATACTTGGCCCGAACCGCAGTGCGTGGCGTTGCGTTCGGATCCCGCGGCAGTCCATGGGGGGTGGGGTTTTCGGGAATCTTCACCGGCAACGTCTCCTCACTCTGTAGCCATCCCAGCTTGAATCGCACAACTACGGTCGTCTGCCGAACTAGCGGAACTGCACCGTCTCCGTGAGCTTCAAGAGATCACGAGCCATGGCGCCATACTCGCCAGTGGGGTCCAGCTCCAGAGCCCGCTGCAAGTGCTCCCGAGCTTGCTGCTTGTTTTTAGCGAAGAGGGCGAGTTCTCCGTGGTGCGCATGCGCCCACGCCGACTGTGGATTCCTCTCGATTGCGCGCTTGTAGTGTCGGGCCGCTTGTGGGAAGTCGCCCTGCTGGAAGGCAACTGTCCCTAAGCCCACCTCAGGAATCTCAGACCCTGGTCGCAAAGCGCGGACACCCAAAAAGATGTCTCGCGCATGTTGATACCGTCCGGCGTCGCGACAGATAAAGCCTGCCTCCATCAGGACGGCTAGTTCCTGCTCAGTGAGGTCAAAGTGCCTGGTCACCGTTCTCTCCTTCCGTCTGCCTACTTCAGATTGCGAATGGCGGCCATGGACGCGTCATGACGGCTCTTCAACACGGCGGATGCTGTCTCGAAGGCCCGTGACTCCATCTGGATGGAGCGCTGCAATTCCAGGAACTGCGTCGACTCTCCAAGCAGGCCCGTGGAGTTCAAGGGCCCACCGGCAATCAGTCCGCCAATCGCGCTCCCGACGCCGGGCATCAGGATGTTTCCCACCCCTCCGATTACGCCCCCCAAGACTCGCCGAAATCCACTGCGTTCCTGGGACCCTCTGGTGGTCTGCAGGATCTG
>JALOKO010000044.1 GCA_025456495.1 Bryobacterales bacterium
CAGCCGACGCGGAAGCGCTGCGGCGTAGGCCAGAAACACGAGCCCGGCTACGCCAGCCATGGCCGGGTAGCCCGCCAGCAGCACCATGGCGATGGCGAGTGCCGGTTTCCAAAGCAGGCGCCATGCTTGCGGATGTTGGGCAGACTGATCGTTGGCTTGCTGGATGCCCCAGAGGCCAAACGGAATCCACGCGTATCCACTGATCATGCCCAGATGCGTGAGCTGGGAAAGCATATAGCCGCTGAAGCCAACCGAGGCCCCACCCAGCAGCGCGGGAAGCCAGTGTACGGTCCGCAATCGTAACCACGCCGCTCCCATCACTGACGCAAACCAGACATGGGCAAACGCGAGGATCTCTACGGCCTGATAGGGGATGTGCGATCGCAAGGCGTTGGCAATGAAGAGCAGCCAGTTGGGAGGGTAAAACAGTCCGGCCTGGATATTGCCCGCAAACGGAATTCCGCAGTAGATCGAGGGATCCCAGAGCGGGAAGCGGCCCTCCTGGAACGCCCGGTGCGCATACTGCAACAGGGGCCAATGAAAGCCCTCAGTGTCTGACCAGATATGGACCCGCTTCCAGAATGGAAGATAGTCGTGGAAGACGGCGAGTACGGCCAGCAGGTAAATACTGGAGGCGACGAGCCACTCTACGTGACGCCTATCCAATCTACTGCCACTAACTATGCCTTTTCCTAGCCGAGCGAACGATAGCATCGCTACAAGGATAGCTCAGGACCGAAAAGGCATGAAGGTTGGCTGCCTGCAGTCCATGGCATTGGGGAGAGACGCGGCAGGTCCCGTGGTTGGGGGCCAGTGGCGCAAGCGCGGGGACGACCGGACCTTCGCATTCGAGGGTTTTGCTGGATGTGCGCCGGGCCGCGGCGACTTCATCCCAGGGCGGCGGCGATGTCGAGGCCGTCGCGGCGGCGCTGCTCTTCGTCGAACTGATGCTTCACGGTGGGCCGCATGAGCACCACCAGAGTGAGGACTCCAAGGATAGTGCCCACCGGCATGTTCAGTGCGGTGAGAATGGCGACGACGAAACAGAAGGCGTGGGCGCGGCGCTGTTGCAGGCAGCGCGCCAGCAGGAATTGCAGGGCGGTGTTGCAGAACATGAAGACCAGCACCACAGCGGCGATGAGCACAAAGAAGGCCCCGCCGCCAGGGACCTCAGGAGCGCGAAAGGGGAAACCGCCCACGGCAGCGGAGCCAGCCAGCAGCATCACCATACCCACGGCGACCAGGGCGCCGACGGCGTTGAAGGCGGCATAGATGTAGTTGGCGATGGAGAGGTAGCGCAGATGGGTATCGTCGATTTCCCGCTGGGCGGCGGGATGGATGTGCGGGTGGGTGGACATGCATGCCTCCAGGAATCGTGCCTCATGGGGTATTACGGGCAGGGGGGCGATTCCTTCGGGAACTCAAACGGGCGCGATGGGTGAACGGCAGCCTACAAGCGCCATGCTTTGAACTCGCCGTAGAGTTCAAAGTCGGTGTGTACACTGGCGATGGGTTCGCCAATTTGCTGGATGTGGGCGGCATCCAGTTCGCCGCGTCTGGTGGCCATGTTCAGGTAGGCGAACTTCGCTGGATCGATACCCATGATGCGGGCGCAGGTGGCATCCACCGCAGGCAGGCTGCGCCCCGCGACAACCACACCGGCATGCCTGGGAGTCCCCTGAATGGGGCCGTTGCCCTCCATGCACTCAATGCCATCGACAAGCCCGAAGGTGCGCGGATAGACGTTGTGCAGGTCAGCGATGCATTCGTTGATGCCGGACCAGTGCAGCACGTTCTTCGGCCATCCATAGATGCCGCCAGGAACGGTGCCGAAGAAGTTCTTCATGGTGAGGGTGGCGCCCACCCAATGATGTGTCTTCATCTTGGCCAGAGACACGATGAGATCAGCCCCCAGCAAGAGCTTGGGCAGATAGAGTTCCTTCAGCCGGGAGTGCGGGCGCTGTAAGGTGACGCGTTCAACTTCCTCCAGGTTCAGATCACGAAACAAATCCTCAAAGCCAGGGATGGCGCCGAAATAGCCGGCGGCGTCGGCCAAGTCAAAGGCGTCACGCCGATGACCGGGGCCTTCAGCGATGCGTACCGACGCAGCGCCGAGCGAAAGAAACGCCTCGCGCGCGGCATGTACAAACACGGGATGGGTGTTGATGGGGGTGGACGGGTCAAACTCCACCAAGTTGGGCTTCAGCACCACGTGCTTGCCACGCGGATCCAACTGCTGCTGGACAAGCGTACGGCGGACGATGTCGTACAAGGCGCCATCGTAGGCTTGCGCGCGGACGATGGAGACGCGGGGCGGTTCCTGAGGGCCAGTGGAAAGCGCGTTGCAGCCCACGGCCGCAAGGGCGCTACCCGCACCTGCCAGCAGAAGCTCGCGACGGGAGGGCACATATACTCGGCCTGGCGGTGCTGGCTTCATGAGCGGAAAGTGGCGGCCCCATGCAACCGCGACTGCGCGGAATCTCTAGACCCTAAAGATATTGTTCCCGCCCAGAGCGCTGAGGGCAAGAGTCCGAAACGCGAAATCAAGGGTATTCCGGCACTGTATCGCCTCTTCTTCGCCCGGCTGGAGTGAGACTCCGCGCGCGTTCAGCGCCAATTGCAGCCAACTGCGGATGGCGGCTATGCGCGTGCCGTTCAACATTGAGAGCGCCACGTCATGGGCCCCGGGCAGTTCGGATTCGGGGATGGTGTGCAAGGCCAGCAGGGCGATGCCGGTGGTTTCCGGATACGACGGAGCCGGAACACCCAGTGCCATGCTGGCGCCGTGGTTCCAGCCGCCATCCTGACAGCGACGCTCCTTCAGCATCGACAAACCTTCCTGCACACGGTAGGCGACATCGGGATGCTGCCCGTACTTCAGCACGTGCTGCAACGCGATCGTGGCCAGGGCAGTCGGGATGAGCCACGAGACCGTATTCGCCACCCACGGCCAGCCGTGAAAATTCTGCGGATACTGCGGGGGCTCATTCAGCACCTTGCGAATGGCGCGGGTGGTCCAGTTGGTTTCGTTGCCTTGCAGGCCAAGCAGCCAGTCAATGCCCGGCTGCATGGCGTCGTAACGGCCGTAGCGGAGGTTCACCATCAGCACCAGAGAGGTAACCCAGTTGGCCATGGCGACGCCCGGCTGAGGTGCTGATCCGCCGTTCTTGCGCTGTAGTCCACGCAGCCAATCCAGACCGGCCGTGGCGCGAGGCGCCTCCATGCCGGCGGCCTTCAGGGCAAGCAGCGCATAGCAGGTGGTTTCCGCAAGGCCGGTCTCGCCTTGAGGACGATAGGGCCAACTGCCATCGGCTAGTTGCAGCGCAACCAAACGGTCGATGTACGTTTGTAGGCGGCCTGTGGAATCTGCAATCGGCATACTCGTTCCGGGTGCGCCTGAAGCTATTTGGGAAGCAAGGAAAGTACGGCCTTGGTGGGGCTGGGGATGACATGGGCGGCGATCAGCTTACCTAAGCCTTCCACCTTGGCCTTGCCCGCCTCCACCGCGGCATGCACTGCGGCGACGTCTCCCTTCAGGACCACGGTGATGTAGCCCCCGCCCAGTTTTTCTCGCGCCAATACCTCAACGTTCGCCGCCTTGCAGGCAGTGTCGATGGCTTCAAAGATGGCCGTGAACCCTTGGGTTTCAATCAGGCCAACGGCAAACCCTGCTTGATCACTCACGCGTTGTTCCTTTCGTCTTGCGGTCGCGTTGCCAGGCTGCTTTGCGGCAGCCCCATTGGCCTCGCCCACCGTATCGGGCAACTTGACGACAGCCTGCTCCATCAGTGGATTGTACTCGGGCTTGGCGTCCCAAGCAGGCCGGGCAGCAGAATCGGGATTGGGGATGACGGTGGCCGTACAGCCAGCCTGCATCTGATTGGCAAGCGCTTGCCCGGCGTCAATGGAAGCGCGCACCGCGGCCAGGGGTCCGACGATCTTCATGGAGGCGCCGGCAAGGTCATTGAACTCCACCTGAAGCAAGCGAATGGCGGCGGTCTTTTCCAGGCGATCCAGCACCACCATGGAGGTGCTCCAGCCGGCAACTTCAATCAGGCCCAGCGCTTCGTTCATAGCAGGCCCTTCTGCTTCAGCGCGTCCAGGACCTGCGACACAACCTGCTGCAGGTCAGGGTTTGCCGATGGGCTCCCCAGCGGCGGCAGCGGCTCATGCGTGGGGCTGAAGCGGCAACCCCCGGGGGGCTGCGCGGCCAGGCCGACGTCGGCCACCAGGCACTGCAGCATGTCCTTCAGTTTGGCCCGCTCAGCAATCTGAGAGGTGGTTTGCGGCTGACGCGAGCGACCGAAATCAAAGCCCCTCATTTCCACGCCGGCACGAAAGCCATCGGGAAATTCAAAGCGGTAGAGCATCAGGTCAAAAAGCTCCAGGATGCGTCGCTGGAGTTCCATGGCGGGTTGCAGATTCCCCGTGCTGGCAAGGTCAAAGAGGCGGCGCAAAAGCTCGGGCGCCACATTGGACGCGGCGTTGGTGCCACCATCGGCGCCTGCCACCAGCATGGGAACCAGCACGCAATCCCAACCGGTGAGAAAGGTGAAGTCCGGCCGCAGGGGGCGCACCGCCGCAATCATGCGCATCATGAAGGCGACGTCCCCCGAGGAATCCTTGATGCCGACGATCTTTTCAAACTCGGCCAGCCGCTGGATGGTGGGCACATCAATGGGGCTGGCGAACATGGGGATGTTGTAGAGCGTGACATCGATGGGCGAGTGCAGGGCGATCTCGCGGAAGTGCGCGTAGACGCTTTCCGCGCTCAGCCGGTAATAGAAGGGGGAGACGATGGCAACCGCCGTGGCCCCGAAGGAATGGTAGAGTTCGCAGGCCGCGATGGTCTCCCGAACGTTGGCTTCGGCCGCGCCGGCAAGGATGGGCACGCGCCCCTGCACCTCCTCGCAGGTGATGCGCACGATGCGCTGGCGCTCCTCCACCGTGAGGCGTGTGAACTCCCCGGTTGAGCCGTTGGGATAGAGGCCATGCACCCCGCTGGCGATTAGCCAGTTGATGAAGCGGCGCAGTTCGGCTTCGTGAATGTCCCCACGCTGGTCCAGAGGGACGAGCATGGGAGTGAAGATGCCCTTGAGGCGAGCTTGCATGCTGGTAACATCGTTTCACTTCCGGGCTGGCAGCGGCAAGTGGGCGCGCTCGAAAAGGTCTCCCGGGCCAGGAAGGCGCGATGGGGTATCCTGCAGGGGTATGCAACAACCAGCCTGCAATGCGATGGCATTCCGCCTGCTGTGGATGATGCTGTTGATTGGGGGCGTTGCCCCGACAGTGTTTGGCCAAGCCGCGCCACGCCAGTTGGGTGTGCAGGATTATTCCCCCATCACGGCCAAGGAACGCATGCAGTGGTACGCGGTAAGCACGGCGCGCGGGGCAGTGAGTGGATCCGTCTTCAGCGCGGCCTGGGGTACCGCCAATGGTCGACCGGAGGAGTATCCCAATACTTGGGAAGGATTCGGGCGACGGTACCGGATGAGCGTCTCCGGCGTGGCCGTGGGCAATGCGATGGAGGTGGGGCTCGGCGCCATGTGGGGCGAGGATCCGCGCTACTTCCCCACCAATCTGCCGCCCGCCGGAAACATGCGCGCGAAGCTGAAGCACATCATCAAATCCACCTTCACGGCGAAGAATCGGCGCGGGGAAACTATACCGGCGTATGCGCGCCTGATCGCGCAACCGGGGAACAACTTCCTGGCAAACACGTGGCGAGTGGACAGTGAATCCACCGTAGGCCAGGCACTCCTGCGAACCTCCTTTGGCTTTCTGGGACGCATGACTTCCAACGCCATCGCGGAATTGCGGAACGATTTCTCCCGCGCACGGCGGAACACGAAACCACCCACCGTTCCGGGTGGTACGAACCCAGCGCCCACCCCAGCGCCCACCCCGCCCGGGAATGGTGGGCAGCCGCTGGCGCCCTAGGGCGAGCCGAACGGAAAGAGCGGGGCGCAGGCTAGGCAGTCAGCGAGGCCGGCTGCAGGGTCCAGCGAATGGCCTGGTCCTGCAAGGGGAAGTAAAGCAACAACACGACGGGACCGGGAAACTCGCGTTGCCACAAGCGTCCGTAATGTTGCATGCCCTGCTGGTAGCGCGCGCGTTGGGCGGCAAGGAAGCTATCCAAGTCTTGTGGATCCTCAGACACCAGCTTGAAATCCACGATGTGCCAAAGGCCGTCGCGATCCTGAAACACGCGGTCCAGCCGGACCTCGCGAAGAGCATTGCCGTCGGTGTAGGAAAGCGCCTGTTCGCGATACACGCGCTGATGGGTATCGGCGAACACAAGCGCACCAGTGGGCGACGCAGCCATCTTGCGCAAGCCAGCCAGCACCAGATTCGTTGCAGCATCCAGATTGGCTTCCGTCGGCAGCAAGCGCCGAAGAGTGTCAGACACCATCTCGCTTAGCGCCCCTTGGGAGGCAACGTCCGCACCGGCAGCACGACGCAGCGCCGCACTGCTGGAAATCATCTCCATCACCCGGTGAAAGACGGTTCCCTGCGCGGTCTCCACCGTTTCCCAGGCGCCGCCAGGACGATAGAGCATCGCCACTCCAACGTCCCCCAGGGCAGCCGCGACCTCAGGTTGCGCATCCAGCTTGGGCAGGGCTGCCGCGTTCAGACGGCGCAGGAGTGGGTACGACAGCGGTGACCCGTCGGGGGCGCCAACTGGCGCCGGGGCTTGTCCCTGGAACTGCTGCCACAATTGCAGGAACAGCGGCTGGAAGCGCTGCCACAGCGGGGCTTCCACAAGGTAACTGCCCGGCATCGGCCGCAAACTATCGGGTCCTTTGATCTTCAAGGGATCCAGGGTGGCTGACAGAAACACCTGCTGCCTGGCGCGGGTCAGGGCCACATACAGCACGCGCTTGCCCTCCTGAATCTCGCGCGCCACACGACGCTGCTTCAGAAACGACGCATGCGATGGACCCTCATCGTCCACGCCTTTTCCTGGCGCCAACAACAGCGGCCCTTCCGCTTCATCCGTGCCGGGCGTCCCTTCGTCCCACTCCAGAACGCGCTCACTGGCATGACCCACCTTGCCATTCAGATAGGGTACGAAGACAATGTCAAACTCCAGCCCCTTGGCCTTGTGGATGGTCAGCAACTGGAGGCTGGAGGGCGCCTTCGGGTCAGCAGGCGCCTGCAAACGGGAAAGGGGATCGTCCAGGGTGGCGGGGTCACTCAGTAGCGTTGCTTCGTCCTGCTGGCGCAGCAGGCGGAAGAACTCAGCCGCGGCGACTTGGGACCGCGCGTCGGCGTGCGCGGCGGCTGCGCCCAGACTCACGAAGACGGCGCGCAGCACCTGGTGCAGGGGGCGGCGACCCCGCCAACGAAAGGCTTCGGCGAAGACCTGTTCGGTGCGACGCAAGCGGAGCAGTTCGTCGGGATCGCCAATGGCATCGGACCCCAGCGCGCAGGCACGTTGAACTGCGTGCCACACGGTGCGCCCCGCGCCCAGGCTTGCCAGGTGCTGCAAGGTGGACAGCCGCAGGCCATTCCACGGCGCGCGCAGCAGGCTCCACCAGGCCAGACGATTGGCGGGGCTCAGCAGGGCGTTCAGCAGACTGCGCAGATCCATCACCACGGGCAGGTCCGCCAGGTTTTCCAGATCCACCGCCTGATAGGCGATGCCCTGCTCAGCCAGCGCCGCGCCCACAGTGGCGCCCAAGGACTTCTTGCGAAAAAGCACACCAATGCGCGCATCGGGCTGTGCGGCGCGCAACCGCGCAACCTCACTGGCCAACCAAAGCGCCTCAGCCCGCGGATTCCGTTCTGGCGCGAGGAAACCTTGGCACTGGATGCGTGTGTCCAGCGTGTCCTGCTGGTCGCTGCCTGCAATGGCGGGAGACAGAGCAACGCGGCCCAAGGCGGCGTTGTTCTCAGCGGGCAGAACGGCGGTGAAGATGGCATTGCATTCCGCAATCAACCGGGCGCGCGAGCGAAAGTTACGCGAGAGGCGTAGGGTCTCCAGGCGTGGCAACCCCGGCACGGCGCCCTGCCAGGCGCGGAGGAAAAGATCCACCCGCGCGTTGCGCCAGCCGTAGATGGATTGCATGGGGTCGCCCACCAGAAAAAGGGTGTTGCCATCACCGGGCGACCAGTTACTGGTGAGCGCGCGAATCAACTGCATCTGCAGGATGGAGGTGTCTTGAAACTCGTCCACCAGGATGTGCCGCAAGCGCGCGTCCAGCCGTTCCGCCAGCACGCTGGATGCGCCGGGCGCTTCCTCCAGGGCAGAGACGGCGCGCAGGGCGATCTCAGCGAAATCGGTTTGACCCTTCTCAGCGAACTGCAAGTGCAGGGTGGGCGCCAGCACCCGCATCAGGCGAAAGAGCGCGAGCAGGGTATTCCATTGCACGTCGCTGTAGCGGGACGCGGGCAGCTTCGCCGCTTCGCGCAGGGCGGCGGCGGTGGCATCGGCGGATGGGTGACCGGCCAGCGTCTTCAGCCAATCCGCCATGGCGGGCTTCCATTGCTTTTCGCCGCCGGGGAAACCGATGCGGGTGTCCAGGGATTTGCGGATGTCGCCATCGTTTGTCAGCAGCAGTGCGGCCAATCCACGCCAGACCGGGAGGGCGCCTTCCGTGGCTTCAGGCCAGCCACGAAACGCCGCGAGCGCTTCGATGGGGTGGTTGGTGGCAGCGAGGTTTTCCGCCGCATAGCGCGCAAACGGGGCGAGGGTGGCATCGAGACCCTCAGGCAGCGCAGCACGCATGGCCCTCAGGCGCAGTTCCAACTCGCGGCGGAGGTTCCCCTCCAACATCGCGCGGAGGTCTTCAGGATTCGTGTCGCGCAAGACGAAATCGCTGAGGATGCGCAGCCACTGGTCACGCTTTTCAAGTAATTCCACAAGAAAAGTACTTAGCTGCGCCAAGTGGTTATCACGATAAAGCAGGAGATCCACCAGGGCGCGCGTGTCCTCGCCGCTTTCGTCCGCATTCGAGGCGAGGTGCCGCAAGGCGTCGCGGACGGCGTCCGCGTAAAGGGGCTGCGCGGAATCAGTCGGGCTGATGCTGACACCGGCTTTGCTCATCCAGGGCATGCGCTGCACCAGGGACTGCTGGAAGGCGTCGATGGTCTGCACACGCAGCCTGCCGGGGCTATCCAACAACTGCCAACCACACTGCTGGTCGCGTTCCAGAACGCGTTGGGCAAGGTCCCAGGTGGAGGCCTGGAAAGCATCATCGGGGCGCGGGAGCGAAGCCGCGCGCAGCGTCTCCAGCAGGCGACCGCGCATCTCGGCGGCCGCCTTGCGCGTAAAGGTGATGGCGAGGATTTCTTCCGGTTCCCGCACCGTGGCCAACAGACACAGCAGGCGTTGCGTCAGTAGCGCCGTCTTGCCTGAGCCAGCGGGGGCCTGCACCAGAAACGAGGTGGACACATCCAGCGCTCGCGCTCGCTGGGCAGCGTCGCTATCACGCAAGGCAGCGTCGCTATCACGCAAGGCAGCGTCGCTATCACCTAAAGCGGACGTGGCCTGTACTGAGCCGCTCATGCCTCATCCCCTTCCATCGTGTCATCCCCTGTCCCGGACGCCTCCGCAATGCGGCAAAAGGACTGCTGATCGCAATAGCGGCAGGCGGACTTGCGATCACGCGGATCCACCATCGCAAGTCCACGTTCGAAGTCGGCAATCAGCCTCTGGATGGTGACGCGGGACTCTTGCGCGAAATCGCGCCAGCCCTGCGGAGGGACGTTGGACTTCCTTCCTTCAGGCGGCTTGAAGTTCGCCTCCGGCGTATCGCCGAAGAGTTTCCAGCCAAGCTCACCGGCCTTCAGCGAGGCAAAGGCAAGGACACGCACGTCACGGTCCTCCGCGCTGAGATAGGCCAGCAACTGGGGTTCCTGAGGGCGCTCGCCGAGCCACTTTTTCGGATCTGCGGTCCCGGTCTTGTAATCGATCAGCGCGAAGGATCCATCGCCAAGGCGGTCCAAACGGTCAGCCCGGAGGGTAAGCCGGGCGCCGCCGACGGGAATCTGACGGGGGCTTTCGGTGGTCTCGACGGCGAAGGGCTCGCGGGCCGCTTCTTCGTCCAGCCACTGGGTGAGCAGCGCCTGCAACCGGAGGGCCTCAGCGTCGATTTGCACCAGGGCCAAGGCGTCGGCGGCATCCACGCGCAAGCGTTCCAGGGCTTGCTGAATGCACGCCGCAAGAACCTGCTGACGCTGCGTGTCGGTCATGGCCACAAGGGCATCGCGATTGCGGGTCAACTTCCAGAAAGCTTCCATGGCCCAATGGGCGACGCGACCCTGGTCCAGCCGTTCCAGCAGCGGCGACTCCCACTCCATGCCGGCGCTTTCCAGACGGGCGGCGGCGTAGGCGCGGAAGGGGCAATCGGACTGGTGCTTGAGAAGGCCGGCGCCTCCACGCACCCGTGAGCCTTCCGCGACAAAGGGTCCGCCATCCCAATCGGCCAGCCAGTGGTCGGCCGCGGGGGAAGCGGGGGGCTCCTCAGCGGGCAGCCACTCGTTGGGGTAATCGGCATCGTCGGGCAGGTTGCGCAGCAAAGGACTGGGCTGGAGTTGTTCGTCGTCCTCGCGCGCGGCGTGGCTAACCACCAGTTGGGGCGCCAGCCGACAAAGGCGCTGAAAGAGGCGGGTGGCGAAGCTACGTTCCTGCGCGATGTCAGCACGGGGTACGCCACACGCCCGTTGCAATTCCGCTGGGAGGAAGGGGTCCGGCGCCAGCGTGCGAGGGAGAATCCGATCCGTCATGCCAGCAATCCAGACGGCATCGAAGCGCAATCCCGTCACCTCATACATGCCCGCCACCAGGACGCGGCCGTGGGTGCGTTCGGCCTGAAAGCCCACCTGTTGCAAACGGCTGCGCAGCGCGCGCAGGAAGGCGGGAAGGCCGCACGAAGGCATCACCAGGTCCAGCGCTTCCAGAGCCGCAAGCTCTTCCAAAAGGCGCTGCCGCAACTGATACTCGGCGCTGGTGAGGGAGGCGTCCATCCAAAGGCACTGGCTGAAGAGACTGCGCGCCATGGACACCCATGCCGAGGGCGCACGTTCGGGACGGTCCTGTACCGCGAGGGCGGCATCCGCAAGCAGGCGCAGGAGCCGGGCGCAGCTATCCAGGGTATCGGGGGGAAGGGCTGCGGCGACCTCGTCGATGGTAGCGCGCATGCGGTTGTGGGGCACGCGATCCAGGCGGAGACCCATCAGTTCGGCCTCCAGCAGGCCCCGGGGCTCTGCTTCGGCAAGGCCGCCAAGGGTGTAGGGCGAGCGCAGCAGATAGCGTAGTTCAGCCAATCGGGGCGCTGGAACAAGCACCTGCAACAGATGCAATGCGGTGCGCGCAAGGGCGGAATGAAACAGCGGCGGGGCGAAGCTGATATGAAAATCTTCAGCGGGCGAAGCGGCGGGCATGGAGGCAGCGGCCGGATGGAAAACGCTTTGAAAGATCTCAGCCACGCGGACGTGATGGGCGGCAAGATCAGGAACCACCACAGCAACACGCGCCGAAGGCTGGCGCGCAAGCTGATCCCGCGCCCAGACAGCGGCGGCTTGCCATTCCGCTTCGGCGTCTGAGGCCACGTGCAGCCAGCAACGTTCGGCCGTACCGGTGACGGGCTCTTCTACCTGCAAGACGCTGCCCGCGACGGCGGAAAGGGAAACGAACAACGACTCCTGGGACGGTGTGATTTCGTCAAAGCCGGCCAGATAGACGTTGCGACCCCGCACCGAAGCAAGCCACTGCAGGCGGACGGACAACCAGTGCGGCAGCTCAGCAGGCAGCAGCCAACCCTGACGTTGACAGCGGGCACGCACGGCGTGGGTCCAGGAAAGGAAGAGGCGGCATTCGTCGGCCTGCTGCCAGGCGGGGTCTTCCAGGGGCAGCCGGTACTGGCACAGCAGCGCGTGGGCGCTGACACAGGCACGGACCGTCTCCTCCAGAAAGAGGAGTTGCTGCAGTGCGCCAGACTCCCTCAGCACCGTTTCCCAAAGCACCTCTTCCTGCGCATCGGTGAGGATGCTTGGCGTTTCCGTAGCGGGCTCGCCCTCCACAGCCGCCTGCCAGCGCAGGCGCTGCCAGTTGTCTTCCAGCCAAGCGCGATAGGGCATCACCGCGGGAAGTAAGGTACGCCCGGCCAGGGCCAGTTGCTGGCGGAACTCGCGCGCCAGACGGTTGCTGGCGGTAAGGATCAGGTCATCCGGACCGCAGTGGCGCAGGCAATCCGCGAAGGAGACGGGGGCTGCGGTGAAGGACTTCTCTGGCATCGGTGCGAGGGAGACGTTTCGGTAACGCTGCCCTTCACCATAGCGCGAAATCAGGCGGCCGCGGGAGGGTGGCCGATGGGCGAGGGATGAGTGGCAAGCAAGCGACGATACCCGGTGAGGCGCACTCCATGGAGATCCAGCGCCTGGCGAACTTCGGCAGCTACAAGAGCCTCCAGTTCCTGCTGACGACTCTGCTTCAGACGGGTGCGCGCAGCCAATAGCGCCGGGCCGCAGAAGCCGGGGTGCGTCATGAACTCGGTCACTCCGGCGGGCAGGGAATCCAGCAACCGTACCAGGTCATCGGTGCGATACTTTCCGGTGATCTGAAAGCCCGTGAAATGATCCGTAGCGCGATAGCCGCCCTGTGCCAAGACGCGGGCAAAGCGGCGGCGCAATAACTGTAGACCCAGTGCGGTGGGACGCCGGCCCAGCGCGGATACAGGCAGCCCCATCATGCTGACGGGAAGGTCAAAGGGACGCCGGATGTAGCGAATCCCGTAGCGACGAGCCACGTTGACAATGGCGGTGAGCACCGGGGGCAACAGGTGCGTGTGCTTGTGCGTGTCCAGGTGAACCGGCTGCAGGCCCGCAGCGCGCATACGGCGGAGTTGCGCTTCGAGCTCGGCCTCCACGTCCATCTTGCCGCCGTAGATGCGCGTGGCAAGCTGTGCGACGGATTGCGGCAGGCGCGGGTATGGCGCCACCAGGGAATGGCCATCGCCGCAAAGGACGAAATGGCAGCCGACATCCAGGGAAGGGTTCTCGCGCGCCAACCGGACGGCATCGTCAAAGGCCGCGCCGTTAGCCATCAGCGTAGTTGCCGTGAGGATGCCCTGCTGGTGCGCGTGGATGATGCCCGCGTTCACATCCTCAGTGAACCCGAAGTCATCCGCGTTCACCACCAGGTACGTCATGGTAGCTAGAAGATAGCCAGCTTGACGCGGAGAAACTTCTTGGGGTTGGCGCGGACATCCTTCATGAAGTCCCGCATTTCCGTACTGAAGCCGTTCAGCGATTCGTAGAGTTGGGGATTCACCACCAACTGGCCCAGGGTTCCGCGACCATCGTTGACGCCGTCCAGTGTGGTATTCAGCTTCTTCAGGGTGGCGGCGATTTCGTTGGCGATTTCTTCGTCCTTCAGCAGCTTGCCAGCAGTGCCCTTCCCCG
>JALOKO010000454.1 GCA_025456495.1 Bryobacterales bacterium
CGAGGCGAAGAAGTTGTTGGTGGGCAGACCACCCGGGTTGGGCTGATTCTCCTGCGGGAGCAGGGTCATCAGACGCGTAGCGGTGGGGTGAATGCGCGCGCTGGGAATGATGTTGCTGGCGAAGGGCAACCGGTTCTGGCCATTGGCGGCGCCGGTGTCGGGGTCGTAAATGTTCAATGTGGAAATGGACAGGTCGCCGCCTCGGGTTGCCTGCGTGGGCACAGTGCGCAATGCTGCCGCGAACCGATAATCCGTGGTGCCTTCGTAGCTGACGAAGTAGAACATCTTGTTCTTGACGATGGCCCCGCCGATGCGTCCACCGAACTGGTTGAAGACAAACTTGGGGTTCTGACGGCTGGACGGCAGGAAGAAGTTCCGCGCCTGGCTCCAGTTGCCCTGATGGAAGTGGAACAGCGCACCACGGGTTTCGTTGGTGCCCGAACGCACAATCACGTTCACGGACGCGCCGCCGGCCAAGCCCTGCTCCGCATCGAAGCTGTTCGTCACGATATTCACCGTTTCGATGGATTCCAGGGCAGGTACATAGCTGGCAATGTGTGGCAGCCAGATGTTGGTGGCGCTGGCGCCGTCGATACGGGTGTTGTTGGCGGCCGTGTTGTTGCCGTTGGTGGTCCACTGCATCGAACGCGAAGGATTCGACGGCACCGAGTGTGGCGTGGAGGGTGGCGAAATGCCCGGAATGGTGATGAACAGCGCCTGGTAGTTGCGCTGGCCAGGGACCGGGATCTCAGTCAACTGCTTGCTGCTGATTTCCGCCTTCACTTCAGCGCGATCAGCCTGCAGAGCCAGGGCCGAGGATTCGACGTTTACGGTTTCCGTAACCTGTCCCAGGGACAGCCGGAAATCCGCACGGACGACACTGTTGACCGCAACAGCCACGTTTTCGTTGCTGGCGGCGCGGAAGCCCTCGCGCGCCACGCGAATGGTATAGTCCCCGTTCTGCACGGTGGGAATGCTGTATCCGCCACTTTCGTTGGTGGTGGTGATGCGGCTGGCGCCGGTTTGCTTGTTGGTGATGGTCACCTCAGCACCAGGAACGCTGGCGCCGCTTTCGTCAGTCACATTGCCGACGACGGAGCCGTAAAGGATTTGCGCTGCCGCCGGGGTTACCGAACCCACCAGCAACAGCGCAAGAGCAATTGCGAGGCCGCATTGGGCTACCCGCGAAGCAAAAGGATCTCTCACCATATCTCTGTGTCTCTCTTTCAACAGAAACCGGACAAGCCGCTCCACTGGCGGCCGTCATTGGGGTTAGTATATGGAACCCATAAGCAAAAGCTCAATAACTACTTTCACTACGATTTCGCATAGAACTTCATTAAATGGAATTTCTTTGCAGTTGCAGGCCGTTCGAACGCCATCCGCGCCTGCTCGCGGTCAATAAACTGGACCTGTTTCGGGTGGGACGGCAGGTGAAGCGTGGCGGCAGGATCGCGAGAGATGAATCGTAGCTATTCAAAATCAATCAGTTAACGGCTTTTCCGGAAGGATTGCGATCGGTTTCCGGTTGCTTCTCATCCCGGGTAGTACCTTGGGAAAATCCCCCGCGCCCGGGCGAGACGCCACAATCTTGCCAGGCTTTCTATGAAATTTCACACATTAATTTTATTTAATCTGTAACCGAAACGAGGCGATTTTTCCAACAACGGCCGAGGAGCCTCGAAGGTCATATGGCGCCAATCGTAGCGGACACTCTGAACATCGGTTCACATGAAGCAGATTGGGATGACGGTTCAGCGCAGCGCAAGGGAGAATGCTCGCTTCAGCAGGATGACGATTGTGGCTTGGGAAGGTGCGCCACGCGATTCAGCAGCAACGGCTTCTTTGGGTGCGCGCGAGGGTCCATGCAAGGGAAAAGGACCCACCAGGAAGGCGGGTCCTTTTTGAGCAAACGGAGGAGGACTGGGCTTCCCCAGCCTTAGCCCCTGTTACGTAATCGTCCTGATCAGACCTAGTCGATCGATCGGCTGGCCTTCTTGCGGCTGCGCTTGCGGGCGAGAGCCTGCTTGAGGCGCTTCTTTTCACCTGGCTTCAGATAGAAGGAGTGCTTCTTGATCTCTTTGATGATGTCTTCCTGTTGCACCTTGCGCTTAAAGCGTCGCAGTGCGCCTTCAAGACTTTCATTTTCTTGAACGTATACTTCTGCCAAGAGATGTCACCCCCTTCCGCGGCAATGTCGCCAATCTTTCAGTGTAGCGCGAATTACGCCAGTGCTGGCCGCATGCGCAGCATCAACAGCCTGATGGACTCCCGGCTGCGCGTCGGTACCGTCACGAATGAGCGACACCCCGCGCATCAGAGACGCTACAACTGCACGCGCTTCAGGAAATCCACGCTCTGCTTGACGCTTACCAGCGGATCGCCGGGGGTTTGGTCCTGCTCAATCAGGTAGTAGCCGGTGCCCGCGGCCTCAGCGGCGCGTAGCAGACGTCGCCAGTCCAGGATGCCCGCGCCTACTTCCTTGAAGGCCGTTGGGGGCATGTTGCCCTCACTGGTCTGGCGCGGGGCGGCGGGGTCCACATCCTTCACATGCAGGGACGCAACGCGCCCCTTCCACTTGGCAAGCAGCGTGGCCGCGTCCTGTCCGCCAATGGTGGCCCAGAAGACATCCAGTTCAATCTTCAGCTTCGGATGTGCTTCGGCAAAGAGACGATCAAAGAAGCTGGAGCCTTGGGAGGCGTCGAACTCGAAAGCGTGGTTGTGGTAGTAGAAGCCTAAGCCAAGCTTGTCCAGCGTTTCCACCGCCGCGTTAATTTTGCCGATGGCGGTGGGTCGCTCAGCGGGGCTGAGGTAGCTAAGCCCTAGCCGTTGGATGCCGAAGTCTTTGGCGAGCGACGCCATCTCCGCAAGGGTGGGGCGGGGTGCGTCGGCAGGCGGCTCGGGAAGGTTCATACGGCGCGCCATGGCCCGCTGTTGGGCGAGGGCCGCCTCCCAATCGCCGGTGATGACGGCGTTGTCCAGGAACATGTGGACCGGCTGCAGTTTGGCGGCGCGAATGAACTTCGCGTGGTCGCGCAGTTGCACCGCGCGCACCTCAATCTGGGTGATGCCTAGGTCGGCAAGGCCTTTGTAGGTGGCTTCCGGGTCCTTGGCCAGCGCCGTGCGCACCGTATAGAGATTGATGCCGATGGGCTTGGCGAAAATGGCGGCGCGCGCCAGGGGCAAGGCCGTGGATGCCAGGAAGAGACGGCGAGTGAGATGGGCAAGGGACATGATGCAATGACGATGAACAAGCAGCCCGCGGTTACCGTCCCAGCTTTCCGGATAGGCTGTGGTGATAGCATCAAAGTCCAAGCGCCGCAGGAGGGATTGGCAATGCATCGTCGCGATTTTCTGGCGTTCTCCGCACTGGGGGCATCCACCATGGGCATGGCCACCGCGGGTCGTGGTCAGGTCCAGGATACGCGCCCCAATTTCGTTTTTCTCATGGCGGATGACATGGGGATGTTCGACCTTGGCTGCTATGGCCAGAAGGACATCCAAACGCCAAACATCGATCGCCTGGCAAGCGAGGGCATGCGCTTTACCGTACCCGTCCAGTGAATCCAGGTCACCGGCACTCTGCGGTTGGCAGGGTGAGCGGGAAGGTGTTTGGGGTCAGGCTTCGGCGGGTTTCCAGTTGTTTGGTAGCAACTCGTCCAGGGCATTCACCGGGTGATC
>JALOKO010000455.1 GCA_025456495.1 Bryobacterales bacterium
CCCATTTGGCCAGGTGAACACCAGACTGAGGTGATCCATCAAGTCCATATTGGTACGGATCTTGGTTCCACCCCTCCCTACAGCCGCCTCGGGAATCCCGCCCAGGAACCAGTGCAGGACATCGAAATTGTGGCAGTCCTGCTCCACGATAAAGTCGCCGGAATACTCGCGGTAGCAGAACCAGTTGCGGACGCGCTCAATCTGCGGGTCGTCGTAGGGGCGGCGCGTGAAGGGGTCGTTGGCAATCCAGTAGCCGCGCGCGGCAAGCAACTGTCCAATCTGGCCTTCCTGCAAGCGCTTGTAGGCCTCGCGATAGACATCGCCATAGCGCTGCTGGAAACCTACGGAGATTACCTGATTCTTTCGCGCGCGACGGCCGGCGGCGATGACGCGCTTACAGCCCTCAACGTCCACGCCCATAGGCTTCTCGCAATAGATGTGCTTCCCAGCGGCGACGGCCGCCTCCAACTGCTCAGGGTGCTCAAAGGGCGGGGTAGCGATGATCACGGCATCCACATTGGAGGCCAATAGCTTCGTGTAGTCGGTATACGTAGCCGGGTTCGACAGCTTCAGGCGTGCGTTGGACTCCTCCAGGCGGTCAGGGAACCGGTCGCACAACGCAACCACCTGCGCGCGCGGATCCGTCTGCACCAGTGAGGCGTCATAGGTACCGCGACCGCCAGCCCCAATCAGCCCTACCGTGATCTTTGAGTTGGCCTGGGAGCCGCGCACGGTCTGCGGGCTGAGAATGTGAAAGGCCCCACCCAGCGCGGCGGAGGCGCCGACAAACGAGCGGCGGCTGAGCGGAGCCGTTCCGGGCTTCGAATCTTCGGACGGGGATGCAGGGGTGGACATGGGTAGCCTCCAGACTCTTGGGTATGCCCACGATTATATTCCAAGCCGCCGCGAATTCCCGCCGGCGCCGTGGGCTATGGGTGTCCACTCAGTGGAAGGATGTGTTGACCACGCAATCGCGGATGGGGCGCGGTAGTTGCGGCGCACCGCTTTCGTCAAGCGTTTACGAGAATGGGGAACTGCTCAATCTCGGCTTGGGAGACGCGCTTTAGTTGTCCGCAGGCCGCATACACGTCGCGCCCTCGCGGCTTTCGCACAAAGCAGGGCATGGCCTTCTGGACGATGCGCTGGAACGCATCAACACGCTGTGGATCCGGAGTTCCGAAGGGAATGCCGGGCCCAGGGTTCAGTGCAATCAGATTCACGATGCAGTTCAGGTTGGCCAGCAAGCGCACCACCCTGCGGGCGTCGGCATCGGTGTCGTTCACGTCGCGCAACAAAACATACTCGAAGGTCAGCTTTTCCCAGGATCGCAGCGGATAGGCACGACAGGCTTCCAGCAGCGCGGACAGGGAATACTTACGCGTGATGGGCATCAACTCGCGTCGCGCCACATCCGAGGAAGCGTTAAGCGAAATAGCCAACTTCGGACGCACTGGCGCCGCGCCCAGCTCAGAAATGCGCGGAATGATGCCGGAGGTGGACAGCGTGATGCGTCGCGGCGATAGGCCGACGCCCTTGACATCGGTGAGGATGCGGGTGGCCTTCAGGACGTTGGGCAGATTCAGCAGGGGCTCGCCCATCCCCATGAAGACGATGTTGATGCGCTGCAACCCTCCAGTGAGTTGGTTGTCTTCAAGCACGTACAGGATTTGCCCGACAATCTCCCCAGCCGTGAGGTTGCGCTCCAGTCCCATCAGGGCCGTCAGGCAGAACTTGCAATCCACCGGGCACCCTACCTGCGTGGATACGCAGATGGTGTTGCGAGCGCCCTCCGGCATCAGCACCGCTTCCACCGTCTTGCCGTCGATAAGCCGCAGGAGATACCGTCGGGTTCCGTCAGTGGACTCAAAGCGCTGCTGGAGTTCCGGCCAGCCCACCACGTAGGCTGCCGCTAATTCGGCACGAGCTTGCCGGGTAAGCGTGGTGACATCCTCCCAGGCGCGTACACGCTGCTGGTACAGCGCCGTGTAGAGTTGTGCGGCACGATAACCGGGTAAAATAGACCCTAAATGGTTCTTTATGTCCTCTGTTTCGAGGCCCAGGACGGCGTCTGGCATCTTTTTCAGGGTAGCACCACGAAATTCGGCCGATTTTCGAAAGATTTTCGCTCAGAAACCACCAAACTGCGAGACACTATAAGTAATAGATCGGTTGTGTTCCGAAATGCCTGATGATTCCCGCTTCAGGCGCCTTATCCAACGAAGTCAGCTGGCCAATGGCGTCAAACTCGTGAGTGAGCGCATGAGCCACCTTCGCTCGGTGTCGGCCGGAGTGTGGATTTCACGCGGTTCCCGCCATGAAGCCCCCCACGAGGGCGGCATCTCCCACTTTATTGAGCATATGGTGTTTAAGGGCACTCCCCAACGGGACGCCTTGGACATCGCCCGCGCCGTGGATGCGTTCGGCGGTCACATTGACGCGTTCACCAGCAAGGAACATGCCTGCTTCAACACCAAAGTGCTGGATGAGCATTTTGAAGGCGCCTTTGATCTATTGTCCGATTTGGTTCTGGAACCCGCATTTCGCGAGGATGATATCCAGCGTGAGAAGCGCGTAGTTCTGGAAGAAATCAAGATGGAAGCGGATAGTCCGGAACATGTTGTGTTCAATATGTTCGCGAAAGCTTTCTGGCGTGGGCATGCGTTGGGACGCTCCATCCTCGGCTCTGAAGCGCAGGTGCAGTCGTACGACCAGAACGCCGTGCAGGGCTTCTATCAGCGCACTTATACTCCCGAAAACATCGTCATTTCCGCCGCTGGCAACATTGACCACGATCAATTCCACACCCTCGCTGAGCGTCGCTTCGGCAGCCTGGGCTCTGGAGATAGTTGCGTGGGCGAGACGATTCCGGAAACCCACCCGCTGATGGAATGGAAGGTGCGCGAGTCTCTGGAGCAGGTCCACCTCTGTATCGGGTTCCCGTCGGTGTCGTTTTCGCACCAGGACCGCTTCACGGCCTACGTCCTGAACGCCTTGCTGGGTGGCGGGCTTAGCAGCAGGCTCTTTCAGAACATCCGCGAGAAGTACGGTCTGGCATACAACGTCTTTTCTGAGCTTAGCCCCTACCGGGATTCCGGTTGTATCTCCATCTATGCCGCCACCGCGCCATCCACGGCCGGCGCATTGGTCAGCGCGATTCTGGCTGAGTTGCGCAGGCTGAAGGACGAGAATGTCAGCGCGTCTGAGCTTGAGCGGTCAAAGCGCTACCTGAAGGGCTCACTGATGCTCAGCCTGGAATCCAGCAGCAGCCGGATGGCGCATCTGGCCCGGCAGGTGATGTTCCTGGGACAGCCCGCTGAGATGGATCTGTTGCTGCAGCGTGTGGATGCCGTCAGTGTTGACGATGTGCGGCGATTGCACAGATCCGGGCATGGAAGGCGCTTGTGGATGCGGGCCCGATGGCGCTTGCGGTTGCGGGCCAGATGGTGGCTGCGGTGGTATCTGCGGCGGAACATGCGGTGCATGTTTCGGTGGCGGGCTGCGAGGTAGGTTGGCAGGAGAACGAACGGATATCTTCGGTCGTTCTCTCACCGGCTTCCGTCAAAGCCTGCGAGGAGCGATCGCTTCGAAGCGTGGATCCCTGCGTCCGTACGGTGAAGGCGGGGTTTCAACTCAACGATGGTTTGATCTCTCTGCTGAAGTG
>JALOKO010000456.1 GCA_025456495.1 Bryobacterales bacterium
GCAGCCGGAAGTGCTGTTGCTGGATGAGCCTCTGTCTGCCTTGGACGCGCGCTTGCGTGACGAGGTGCGGCAGGAACTGGTGGGGTTGCAAAAGCAGTTGGGCGTCACGTTTCTGCTCGTGACGCACGACCAGGAAGAAGCCATGTCGTTGTGCCAGGAAATTGCCATCCTGAATCACGGCCGGGTGGTGCAGCAGGGATCGCCCCAGGACTTGTACCTGCACCCGGCCTCGCGCTTTGTGGCCGGCTTCCTGGGCAAGGTGAACTGGATCAACGGATTCGGCGTGCGTCCCGAGGCCGTGCGCGTGGCCACCAATGAACCGCCCTCGGGTGTGCGGGCGATGGAGGCGCGTGTCCATCACGCGATGTTTCTGGGCAACTGTCTGCAGGTGGAAGCGGCCTTGCCCGATGGGGCGCGCGTGGTGGCGGAAACTTCGCGGTTGAATGGCCACTACGGCCACGGCGACGCGGTGCGCCTATGGTGGCTGCCGCAGGACGAGATGCACCTGCCCGAACTCCCCTTGGTGGAACCGGCCCCGGGCACACTGGCATCGGAGATCGCATGACCCCGGCAGCAGGCGGCTTGCGCGCGCTCTTCCTGGCGCCGGCCTGGCTCACCATGGCCGGGCTATTCCTGTTGCCGATCGCGGTGGTTCTGGCCTACAGCTTTCTCACGCGCGGCGCATACGGCGGTCAGGATCTGCCCTGGACGGTAGAAAGCTACATCCGCATGTGGGACCCGCTGTATCTGGGCATCCTTGCGCGGTCGTTTCTGTTGGCCGGGGCGGTCACTGTCCTGTGTGTGCCATTGGCCTTTCCCCTGGCACTATTCATCGCGCGCAGCGGCAGGCACAAGCTGCTTTGGTTGAACCTGGTGATGCTGCCATTCTTCACCAGCCTGCTGGTGCGCACCTATGCCTGGATGTTCCTGCTGCGCGACACGGGCCTCGTCAATACCCTGCTGTTGAAGCTGGGCGTGGTGGCTGCCCCGCTGCCATTGCTTTACAACGACGGCGCGGTCATCGTCGGGCTGGTGTACAGCTATCTGCCCTTCATGGTGTTGCCCATCTACGCCACCCTGGAGCGGATTGACCTCGCGTTACTGGAGGCCGCGGCTGACCTGGGCGAACGTCCCTGGGGCGTCACCCGCCGCGTGCTGCTGCCCCTGGCGCGACCGGGGATTCTCGCCGGCGCGGTGCTGGTGTTCATCCCCTCCTTGGGTTCCTACCTGACGCCCGACCTGCTGGGTGGAGGCAAGAGCATCCTGGTGGGCAACGTGATTCAGAACCAGTTCACCACCGCGCGCGATTGGCCCTTTGGCGCCGCTCTGGCCATCGGCTTGATGTTGCTGGTGCTGCTCTTGTTGCGCTGGTGGGAAGCCCGCGGAGGCGGCGAACTGGGATGAGCTCGTCCCGTCCCACGCGCTTGTTGCGCGCCAGCGCCGGGCTGGTGCTGGCTTTCCTGTACCTGCCCTTGGCCGCTTTGATGGCATTCAGCGTGAACGATTCGGCGGCTACCGTATGGCAGGGCTTCAGCCTGCGTTGGTATCGCGAACTCTGGCAGGATTCCTCCATTCTTGCGGCAACCGCAAACAGCCTGTTGATCGCACTGGCAAGCACCCTCTGCTCAACGGTGGTGGGAACGCTGGCGGCATACGCGCTGTGGAAACAACGTTCGCGCTTGCTGCTGAGCACCGTGTACCTGTCGCTGGTGACGCCCGAAGTTGTCATGGGCGTGGCCCTGCTGGCGCTGTATCAGGCGGTCTTCCGCTTCCTGGATATCCGGCTGGGCATGCACACGGTGATTCTGGCGCACGTCTCGTTCTCAATCAGCTATGTGGTGCTGGTGGTGCTGGCGCGGCTGCGCACCATGGACGCCACTCTTGAGGAGGCGGCGATGGATCTGGGAGCCACTGAGCTGCAGGCCTTCTATCGCGTCACACTGCCAGGCTTGGCGCCCGCGATTGCTGCCGCCGCGCTGCTGGCCTTCAGCATTTCCTTTGACGATTACGTCATCACCAGTCTGGTTGCCGGGGTGGATTCCGAAACCTTGCCGATGCTGATTTACGCCAAGGCCCGGCGCGCTATCAGCCCGTCGGTGAATGCGCTGTGCGCGGTGATTGTGGTGGTGATGGGCAGCCTGGTGCTGCTGGCGCAGAGGTTGCAGGAACGATGAAGCGTCGCACGTTTTTCCTGGGCCTGGCGGGTCTGGCGGGCTGCACCCGTCAGCAAAAGCCGCGCCTGAACGTCTATATCTGGAGCGAGTACATCGCCCCCAGCACCCTGGAAACCTTTGCCCGCGAATTTGGCGTCCACTTGCATCACTCGATCTACGAAAGCAATGAGGAACTGCTGGCAAAAGTCTTCAGCGGAAATTCCGGATGGGATGTGGTGTTCCCCTCACACTACTTCCTGAAGCCGATGCGCCAGCAGGGACTACTGGCCCCGTTGGATGCGGGACGGCTTCCCGTGCTGGGGAATCTTGCGGCGGAGTTGCAGCATCCAGCCTGGGACCAAAGCCTGGATTGGGGCCTGCCCTACATGATGGGCGCCGCCGGGGTGGTGCATCAACAAAGCGTGGATGCGCAAGCGCAAAGCTGGGACCTGCTTTGGCGCGAAGACATGCGCGGCAAGGTGACCATGCTGGATGACCCCGCCGACACCATAGGCGCGGCGCTGTTGAAGCTGGGCATGCCGTTGAACAGCACTCACCCCCAGGCTTTGCAGGCAGCCAAGGAAGCACTGGTGGCGCAGAAGCGCTTGCTGCGGGCGTACCTGAATTCCGAAGCGCGACAGCAGTTGGTGGCAGGCGAATTGCACGCGTCGCACCTGTGGACCACCACGTCCCTGTTGGCAATGGACGATAGCGACGCGCTGGCCTACTACTATCCTCGCGAGGGCTTCGCGCGCTACGCCGATTGCGCGGTGGTGCTGAAAGAGAGCACACGCAAGCACCTGGCCCACGAGTTCCTCAACTTCCTGCTGCGTCCGGAGATTGCAGCGGCCAACGCGGAGGAATCCTTCACCACCACGGCAAACGAAGCGGCGCGCACGTTGCTGCCGCAGGAACTGCGCGACAGCGCGGCGCTGTATCCAGACGCGGCGACGCTGGCCCGCGGCCAGTGGTTTGAAGCCATACCGCCGGACGCGCAACGCCTCCGCGATCGTATCTGGACTGAGGTCAAGGCCCGCTAAAGGCAGCCCCCGGCGCGGGGATTCCCGTCGATGCGCCAAAGGGATCTGCGAAGATCAAGAGTACGTTATGCCGATTGTTCCCATGGCCGAAAACCCCTTCGCGGTACTCACCACCGTGGTCGCCCCAGCGATCCTCACCAATGCCTGTTCGGTTCTCGCGCTAGGCACCAGCAACCGGATCGCTCGGGTTGTAGATCGGGTGCGCTTCATCAGTGAGCGGCTGATGGCGCTGTCGGCCGATGACCCTGAGTGCGTCTACTGGAATGGCCAGTTGGATGGCCTGCGGCAGCGGGCGCGCTATTTGTTCTGGGCGCTGCGGCTGATCTACGCTGCGCTGGGCGCCTTTGCCTCGGCGGCGCTGATTGCCGTACTAGGCTCGGCGTTGACGATGGCGCAAATTCCCGTCGTCTTTCAGGCCTCGGCCATCGTCGGCTTGGTGGTGGGGGCTGCGGGCGTCACGGGGCTGG
>JALOKO010000457.1 GCA_025456495.1 Bryobacterales bacterium
GCAATTATTGGTTTACCCATTTCAATGGTAAACAATGATGTGCTGGCAAGTACTTATAGATTAGAGAATGTGGGCAAACAAGTGTATTTGCATTATTATGGTGGCTCTTCTTATATCTTGAATGTAGCGGCCAAAATTGGTAACCCATCGCCTGAGGAAGAATTAGCAAGAAGAAAGCGGGTGTTAGAAAACATACTTCCAGTAGCCCATAAACGAATCCCACAAGACCCTATGCTCCTACACCTGTTAGAAAATGCAGGTATGATGAGCGTAGAAGTGAAGGATTATCCAAGTGTGGTGTATTATATGAACTTAGCCATTGAAAAAGGTGGAGGTAGCGCACAAGGATACTATTACTTGGCCTATGCTTATTATGTTCAAAAAGATTTCGCCAATTCTTTGACCATCGCGCCACCCCTGCGTTAACCTATATCTGCGGGGTGGAGCAGTCAGGTAGCTCGTTGGGCTCATAACCCAAAGGTCGTAGGTTCAAATCCTACCCCCGCAACCAATCGCCTCCCGCCTTCCATCCGGTTCTCCCGCTGGGCTACAGCGGGCCTCCTCCCCGCAAAACGACTGGGCTGATTGCAATCCCCTTGTTCATGCTGTTTCGGCGTGGCGTTTCGGCCTGGCTCCTATACTCGCTGTTTGCCCTGACGGCTGAGAAGAGGCTAAAATTCGAGTGCGCGTGTGGTCGCTTCCTTGTTCCTTCAAGGGATTCCCGCCCGCCCTTGTTAGCCTCTCGTCCATTCCCATGAGCACTCTCACCGCTACCCCTGCCAAAGAACCCAAAGGCCTGTCGCTGGACCGCGTGGGCATGCTGCTTTCCAGCGCCTGCGCCGTACACTGCATTCTGATGCCCTTTGCCCTGGGAGCCCTGGTCTTTCTAGGCGCTGAGTGGGTGGCGTCAGAGACGACCGAGTTGCTGTTGATCGGGTCCGCTTTTCTGGTGGCCCTGGCCAGCCTGATCCCCAGCTTCCGCAAGCACCGCAACCCGGCCGCGCTGCTTCTGTTCGCCGCGGGCATCAGCCTGGTGGTGGGCAGCCACCTGCTGCTGGAAGACCATGGGCTGTGGATGGGCGTGGGCATGGCGATGGGGGGCTGCTTCATCGCATTTGCCCACTATCGCAATCACCGCGCGTGCGCCTGCTGCGTGGGCCATTGACCTGGCGGCCGCGGCCCCTCTCCCCGGCGCTGCTGGCTATTGCACCCGAATCAGCACCGGATTGCTGACTTGCGTTCCCACATGGACGCGCAGTTCCAAGTCCCGCCCCGCGGGCAAGGGCTTGGGCAAACGCACGTTCACTTGGTCTAGCCCTACAAACTGCGGCTGTTCGCCCACGAAGCGAACCTCCCCATCGATGCCATCCACGGTCACGCGCACCGGCGCCGCGGCCGTCCCAATCCGCAAGCCCGTGCCGTAGAGGATGACGAAGACACTTTCGCCCGCCGCGCCTTGTGGCAGGGGTGCCGGGGCGCAGGCGCCGGAAACGCCGCTGCAGACGAAGAGCGGCAACGGCTCCTGGGCGCCATTGGCGCGCACCAGCAGTGCTTCTCCGGCGGGCACGCCGCGACCACTCTGGTTGGCGGTGAACAGGGCGGGGCGGAGGTCCTGCACCAGAACAGATTCGCTTGCCACCACGTTTCCATTGCGCACTACCTCCACCGTCGCGCGACCCGGGACGGCCGCGGACGGAAGCTGGTAGTTCACCTGGCTGGGCGAGACGAAGAACAACGGCGCCCCGCGCACCGGTTGCCCCTCCTGGCGGACGTCAATGCGGGTAGCGCCCAACTGCGTGGGCAGCGGCGTCTGGGTGGCGCCCGCGGGGGCATCCGCCAGGCCGCTGCCAAAGCCGCTGAGGATGGACGCACGCGCAGCGGGTCCGGCGTCGAAGCTGGCGGCTGAGACGTTCGTCAGGCTGGAGGCCAGCGCACGAATCCGCCGCACCTCCCCTCCCCCGGCAAAGGTCGTGTAATACAGCGCCTGCGTGGCGCCGAACGGCCCAAAACGCAGATGCACGGCACTGTTTACGTCCAGCCCCGTCAACAGTTCGCTTGCCGTAAAGGACTGCCCGCTGCGCTGCATGCTGAACACCGCTCCGCAGATGTAGTCCGAAAATACATAGCCGCCATCAAAGCCCGCCGGCCAATAGCCGTTCGGCACGAAAGCGCCGCCGGTGATGGAGCGGCAGTTGCCCGTGGTCGTGCCCGGAACTAGCGCCGAGTGGGCGTAGGCGAAGATAGGATCCGTGAGTCCTCCCGGTGTCGGGTTGCCTGGCGCGCACTGCGTGGTGGACCCGTTCACGCAGTTCCCTTCACGCGTATTCCATCCGTAGTCGGCCCCGGCGATTGCTTCGTTAACCTCTTCCCAGGCCGCCTGGCCCACGTCGTTGATGTAGAACTGACGCCCCCCGTCATTGGGGTTGAAGGCAAAGCGGAAGGGATTGCGCAGGCCCCACAGATAGGTCTCCTGGCACACTTGGCCGGGGTTCGCCGCGCCTTGATGACAGCGCACCGTCCCGGGTCCGGTGAAGGGATTGTCGGCGGGGATCGCGCCGCTGGTGGTAATGCGCAGCACTTTGCCCATCAGGTGATGCCGTTCGCGCGAGGCGGGGTTGGCGCCCGCGGCTCCACGACCCTGATAGTCCGTGCCGCCATCACCGGTGCTGATGTACAAATGGCCATCGCCGCCGATTTCCAGGTCGCCCGCGTTGTGGTTGCCCCCGTAGCTCCAGATGTTATCGACCAACACCAGTTCCGTGGCAGGGTCCACCGTATTCGCGCTGGTGAAGGTGAAGCGGCTCACCCGGTTCATGGGCCCTTGCAGAGAGAAGCTTCCACAGGTGGGCGTGTTGCGGTGGGTGTAGTACAGGTAGATGAAGCCGTTGCGGACAAAGCCCGGGTCCACCGCCACGCCCAGCAATCCCCGCTCTGAGTTCGCGCACGTACGGGCCGTCAGGTCCAACGCAGGGGTGGGTAGCAGCGCCTGCCCGTCCCAGATGCGCAGCGCCCCACCCTTGGCTGTAATCAGCATCCGCCCATCGGGCAGGAAGGCCAACGCGGTGGGGCCTCCCACCCGCACCACCAGATCATCGGCAAAGCCCTGCCGCAATACCTGGGCATGCAGTTGGTGACAATGCGCGCCCAGCGCCAGCAGCGCAATGAGCAGCAGATGGAAGCGCCGATGCAATAGGCAGCAGGGAAGGGGAGTAACCATACCCTCACCGTATCCCTTGCATGCGATGGCTGCAAGAGCTCCGCGCCGGGATCTGCAAAGTTTACAAGTGTGCGCAGGACGCGGAGGCGGCCGTTAGACTGCCCGCCACAGGCATTCGGCAAAGGGCCACTCCCGGTCTACCCACTCCTCCACGGGCTCAAAGGCGGCCTCCCGCGCGTAGCCGCGTAGCTCCTCCAGACGGAACTTGTGGCTGTATTCGGTGAGGATGCGCTCGCCCTTGTGAAGGTCAACACGCAGGTCCAGTTCTTCCATCCACACCTGCTGCGCTTCGGTGCTTTCCAGGTACATTTCAATGCGCCGTTCCGCTCGGTTGTAGATGGCCAGGTGCCGGAAGCGATGGAGTTGGAAATCCGCACCCAGGGTCCGGTTGAGGTGGCCTAGCAGATTGCGATTGAAGGCGGCCGTGACACCGGCGG
>JALOKO010000458.1 GCA_025456495.1 Bryobacterales bacterium
AGTCCACACCGACAGAGTCGGCGCTTTCCAAAAGCAGAATCCCCTGTGCCAGCCAGATCAGTGGCGTCGTATCAATCAGCCCAATCCCCCGTCCCCACAGCAGCCCGCGAATGGCCTGCCCGAATTCCAGGTTCGGGTTCATCCGCGTATCTTTGTCCACGAACCACACCTGCATCAGCTTCCACGCTCGCTGCGCGTAGCGCGGCTCTTCCAGCAGCACGGCCGCCGTTGCCAGACAGAGCACGGTTTCCGAAAGCTCCCGCAGATCCTGGTCGTTTCGCGTGAAGCGATCCGGATTCACCTCCCCATCGCGGCGCACATAGGCACCGCCGGGTTTGGCTGGATCCGGCCACCAATATGGACCCTCGCTGAAAAAGTCATTCTTCTCGGTTGGCGTATCCTTGGGGCGTTCCGTGGTCACGCTCCACGGACCCTTCCCCAGCGCCGCTTCGGCGTCCGCCACCAACCGCGCGCGTTCCTTCGCCAGAGGCAGCCTGGCGTCAGCCTGGGGTCCTCCAGCATCGGCCAGAGCCCGCCGCACCAGCACCACATCGGACGCTCGCAACAACAACAGCGGACGCGTCCCCTGCGCCTGCGCAGATGCGTCCCACTGCCCGCGCAGCGCTGCCGCCAGCACCGCCAGCACCTCGCGCCGTCGCAGCGCTTTCCAGCCAGCCGCCACGTCTCCCGCGTGCATGCATCGCCCTGCCTGCATGGCGGCATCATACAGCAGCCGCATCACGGATGTATACTCCTCAACATAGGCAATTCTGGGGCCTCTCATTCATCATGCATCTCGTCGTGCTTAGTCTCGCCGTACTCGTGCTGTTCTTGGCGCCAGCCACAGCGCAAACATCAGATCCCGCGAATGCCTCTGCTGCAGTCGATTACGCCCGCGACATCGCCCCTATCTTCACCCGCAATTGCTACGCCTGCCACGGCCCGAAACTGCAAACCAGCGGCTTCCGCCTGGACGACCCCGCCGCCGCCATCCAAGGTGGGTATTCGGGCGCGTCCATCCTTCCTGGAAACGCTGCCGACAGTGCTCTGGTGAAACGCATTTCCGCAGCCAGCGGCGTGCCCGTCATGCCCCCCGGCAGCAAGGGGCTGAAGCCCGAACAGGTTGACCTCATCCGCCGCTGGATTGACTCTGGCGCCCACTACCCCGCTGTTGCGCCCTCGCCCGGCAACCCCGCCCCCAACGCCACCGACGACAGCATCCACTGGAGTTTCCGTTCCATCGCATCCCCCGCTCCGCCGCGCGTGCGGAATGCCAACTGGGTGCGCAATCCCGTGGACGCCTTTGTCCTTGCCCGCCTGGAAGCAGAGAATATCCAGCCCTCCCCGCAAGCCGCCAAGCACGCCCTGCTGCGCCGCCTATCCCTTGACCTCACCGGCCTGCCGCCCACCCCCGATGAGATAGCCGACTTTCTCGCGGACTCCTCCCCCACCGCCGTCGAGCGACAGGTGGACCGACTGCTCGCCTCGCCCCACTTCGGCGAAAAGTGGGCACGCAACTGGCTGGACCAGGCCCGTTACGCTGATTCCGACGGCTATGAAAAGGACTGGTTCCGTCCCTGGGCCTGGCGCTGGCGCCACTGGGTGATTGACGCCATCAACCGCGACATGCCCTTTGACCAGTTCACCACCTGGCAGATTGCCGGCGACCTGCTGCCCAACGCCAGCACCGATCAACTCATCGCCACCGGCTTCCATCGCAACACCCTCACCAACCGCGAGGGTGGCATCGACAACGCCCAGTTCGCCTTTGAAGCCGCTGTTGATCGCGCCAGCACCGTCGGCACCGTCTGGCTGGGTCTCTCGGTTGGCTGCGCCCAGTGCCACGATCACAAGTTCGACCCCATCTCACAAAAGGACTTCTACTCCCTCTACGCCTGGTTCGAACCCGTCGAGGAAATTGAGATCGATGCCCCCCTGCCCGGTGAAATCGGCCCCTGGATGCGCACCTACGCCGAGTACCGCCAGAAGCGCGAGGAAGTGCTGGCCAAGTTCAACGTGGCCACCCTGCAGGCCGCCTGGGAAAAGGACATCCTCTTCACCATCGCCAACCCCGGCAAGCGTACTGACTGGGACCTCGCCTGGGATTGCGTCCTGAAGCTCACCGAAGGCGGAGACGGCGCCAAGATCGTCCAGACTCCGCCTGCCCAGCGCAGCGCCCGCGAGCAGGACATCCTCACCGATCACTTTGTCGGCAACGCCCACTTCGCCTATGGCGGCAAGGTCTATCGCCAGATGAAGCTAGACCAGGCCGAGAAGGAACTCGACGCCCTCAAGGCCGCGTATCCCCAGCTCACGCAGGCCATGGTGATCACCGAAGAGCAGCGGCCCCGCCAGTTCCACCTCCGTGTTCGCGGCGATTACCAAACCAAGGGCATTGAGGTGAAGCCGGCCACCCCGAATTTCCTGCCTACCCCCACCAGCGGGAGCCGCCTGGACCTGGCCCAATGGCTGGTGAGCAAGCAGAATCCCCTCACCGCCCGCGTTACCGTCAACCGCATCTGGCAGGAACTCTTCGGCGCGGGCATCGTCCCCACCGTGGACGATTTCGGCACCCGTGCCGAGGCCCCTTCGCATCCCGAACTCCTCGATTGGCTGGCCACCCAGTTCCGCGATAACGGGTGGAGCCGCAAGCAACTCATCCGCCTCATCGTGACCTCAGCCACTTATCAGCAAAGCGCCCATGCGCGGCCTGATCTCCATGACCGCGACCCAAACAACCGCCTGCTGGCCCGCCAAAGCCGCCTTCGCCTGCCTGCGGAGCACATCCGCGACGCATCACTTGCCGTCAGCGGCCTGCTCACCCGCGCTGTCGGCGGCCCATCGGTGCGTCCGCCCCAGCCGGAAGGCGTTATGGAACTTTCCTACGCCTCGCGCTATGCGGGCACCGCCTGGCAGGAATCCACCGGACCAGACCGCTATCGCCGCGGCCTCTACGTCCAGTTCCTGCGCACCACGCCGTACCCGCAGTTGATGAACTTCGACGCGCCCAAGGCCGTCCTGGCCGCCTGCCGTCGTGACCGTTCCAACACGCCCCTGCAGGCCCTGAACCTGCTGAACGACCCCGTCTTCGTGGAGGCCGCCCAGGCCCTGGCCATGCAAACCCTGGCGCAGTCCCCGTCGGGCTTCATCAATCGCCTGCAGTACGCTTACCGCCACGCCTTGGGTCGCGAAGCCACCGCCGCTGAGCAGGTCCGCCTGCATCAGTATTACGAACAGCAGCGCCTCCTGCTGGCGGATGATCTGCAGGCCATCGCCCGCCTCGCCCCCAGCCCCGCTCCCGGCGCGACGGCCCTGGAAACCGCCACCTGGACCGGCGTCGCCAGCGTCCTTCTGAACCTCGATGAATTCATCACCCGGGAGTAGGCCATGAACGAACTCGATTTCCTCGCCACCCATCTGCGCCGCGACTTCCTGCGCCGTACCCTCGCCGGCATGGGCACGCTGGCCCTCACCCAATTGCTGGGCGCCTCGTCCTCTTCGGCCTTGCCTACCCCCGCCGCCAACGCCCCCACCCAGGACCCCCTGGCCCCCAAGCCCCCGCATTTCGCCCCCAAGGCCAAGAACGTCATCTTCCTCTTCCAAGAAGGCGCGCCCTCCCAGATGGATCTCTTTG
>JALOKO010000459.1 GCA_025456495.1 Bryobacterales bacterium
GCCCCCTGCCCGCCGCCAGCAAGGTGCGCGATTATGCCATGCGCCAGTGGAAACGCCTTCCCCCGGAGTATCATCACCTGGATCAACCGCGGAGTTTCCCCGTCGAGCTCAGCACCGAACTCAGCACCCTGCAACGCACCGTTCGTGAGAGCCGTCGGGGCCTACAGTAGGACTGGAAACGCGCCGGAAGGGGCAGGCAAATACCCATGCAGCAGCTATTTCTTGATGTCGACACGCAGTTGGACTTCCTGTATCCAACAGGCGCCCTGTGTGTGCCGGGAGCCACCCAGATTCTGCCCCACTTGGCCGCGCTTCGCGATCATGCCCAACGGCAGGGCATCCCCGTGCTAAGCACCTGTGATGCGCATCTGGAAAATGACGAGGAGTTCAGTATCTACCGCGCGCACTGCGTGGCGGGCACGCTGGGAGCAGGCAAAGCGCCGGAAACGGTCTTGCGCGAGTGCCGACGGCTGGCTCTGGGCCAACCCCTGGAAGCCAGCTTCTCAGGCCAGGTGGTGATGGAAAAGCGCACCACCAACATGTTCGCTCAGCCGGCAATCGCCGAAGCGATCCGCGTGCTGGCCCCTCAGCGCGTTGTGGTTTCCGGGGTGGTGACCGAAATCTGCGTCATGCACGCTGTTGAAGGTCTGTTGGAGCGCGGCATTCCCGTTACGGTGGTCACGGATGCTGTGTTTGCGCTGGAAGAGAGCCGGTCGCGCGACCTGCTGAACCATTGGCGGGCGGCGGGCTGCCAGTTGCTGCGCACCGCGGACCTGGTCAATCATGCACCCTAGGCCAGTTCTCCCAGGGTAGTGACCGTGACCTCGCGATCGCGCGGGCGATCATCGAAATCGCACAGCACAATCTGCTGCCAAGTCCCCAGTCGCAGTGAGCCATCCGATACCGGGAACACCTTCACCGTTCCCATCAACGCGCTACGGATATGCGCGTATCCGTTCTCGTCCCCCCACCGCGCGTTGTGCGCATAGAACTGGTTCGGCGGGGCAATCTGGTCCAACACCCGTCGCAGGTCCGACACCGCTCCCGGTTCATACTCCAGCGTCGTGATGCCCAGCGTTGACCCCTTGCATGACACGTTGGTAATGCCGAACTGCACGCCACTTTCGCGCACAATCTGCTCCACCAAATGGGTGATATCGATGATGTCGGTATTGCCTTGCGTGGACAGCCGGAACGAAGATTGGTGGGCAATCATGGGAATGAATATTCAGTATACCGGGATCCGTTGCCCTTCGATGCGACACAGCTCCCCCTCGATACGGCACTGGCGCCCCTTGGATACCGCACTGGCGCCCTTGGATCCGCCAGAACCGCGCCGCGTCGGCCAGGTAAGCATCCGGTAGCCCAAGGGAGGCTTTGCTCAGTCACCCGGCTTGGCGGACGTCGCGGCGCCGCATGCGTGGCCCTGTAAGGCCGTATGCGTGGCCCTGTAAAGCCCTGCGTCGGCTAAGGCAAGCGGTGCATTTCCAGAATGTCCCCCGGTTCCGTACCCGTGGCCTTTGCCGTTCCAGCAGCCAACTCCAGGGCATACTCGGCGGAGAAACAAAACCCGATGCGGTTCCGCGGCATGGCATGCAGCACCTTCCGCACGCGACGCTTACGGTCAATAAACACCACGTCAATGGTGAACTGCATGCCAAAGGTATGGATGGCTTCGCAGGGGCTAATCAGCAGGCCCTCGCCTTCGGCCAGTCCGCTGCGCTTCAGCAGGCCTTCGCGGCGACTCTTGCTATCGCCAGCCAGCAGCGCGTGCGTGGAGAGATCCACCTCCCGCGTCGCGTTGTAGATCCGGTATGTGCGATTGGCTGAGGAAGTTGAGGACGCCATGGTGGTTCTCGCAAATTGGCTCACCTGATCTCGATTCGGAAACGCCGGTCCGGTGTACTCTGCCTACAACCGCACCAGCCGGAATCCAAACTGCACCCAGGCAATATACAGAAACAGCCAGGCAATGGCGATGACGGCGCCATGGGGAAGGCTGATGCTTTTGGGACTGCGAATGTCCAGGGTGGGGTCCGTGGCGAATGGTGCTCGAAAATAGGCCAACTGACGCAGAATCTGCACACTCTTGGAGAGCGTATTGCGAAACTCTCCCTTCGCCGCGGTGAACAGCACGGCCACCAGTCCGCCTAGAAGCGATGCTGCAAAAAACAAATGCAGCCACATCAGGGGACCCAGAAAAGTAGCCACTGCCGCCATTAGTTTGGCGTCCCCTGCGCCCATGGCCCGCAATGCGTACAGCGGGAAGTAGATCAGCAGGGCCAACAGCATGGCTCCGAAGGCATAGCCCAACCCGGAGAGCCCGTCAAACACATAGGCCAGCAGCAGCCCGACGGGCACTGCGCTTAATGTCAACCAATTCGGAATCTTGCGGCTGCGTAGGTCCGTGGCGGCGCCAATCAGAATGATCAGGGGGCCTTTCCTGAAGAAACAGAAGCGAGTGGGAGGCTCGCTAGCGGGCAACGTGTCGCGTCACCGGATATCTTATATCGCCACGGGGGGAATGAGCAGCAGCACCTCAACTTGAACGGGCTTGCCATCGCGGGCCGCCGGGCGGAACCTCCACTTGCTCAAGGTCGGCTTCAGCATCGGCAGCAAACTGCGGAAGCGAGACCCAATCACCGTCAGTTGGGCAAACTCGCCCTCGGCGTTGATGTATCCGTGCAGCATCACGTAGGTGGCCTTCGGCATGACCGGTGATGGCGGCCGCACCGTGATTGCGGGGAAGGGAGCCGATAGCGGTGCGGAATCCTCCATCACGAACACGCCCGAGGTGGCGGCATCCTTCATCGTTGCCACTCCGTTGTGCTCGCAGTACTGCAGAATCCATTCCTTCGACGAACCCACCTGGATGTACACCGTCTCAATGCGGTCCCCACGCAGCACGCCCTTGGCCCCCGCGAAGACATCGCCCAGCGAGGTCTGCGTGACAACCAGATCAAAGTTCCCATCTTCTGCGTGAATGATGGTGCGGGACCTTTCGGGCTCAGCCAGGTCCATCGCGGCCAGCAGGTCAGCCAGCGTGCTCTTGGCCCCGGCGTCATCACCACCCTGGCTGCCGCGGCCCACGCCATCGCCGACACCCGCGCCAAAGCCGCCGGTTCCGCCGCCGGAGCCCCCGTAGCGTCCAGGCAGGTAGCGGTTCGGCTGCATCCCGGATACCGTCACGTTTCCGATGGCGTAAATGGCGCCGCCAGTGGTGCCGTCATCCACGATGATCGAGTTCAACTGGCTGGAGGGAAGCATCTCCACCATTCGCGCCAGCCCGTCCGGCCGTGTGGCGGTCATGAGGCGGATCCCCTCATCGCCCTCGTCCCCGGTGCCGGTGGATCCGCGCAGCTCCGCCGTCCGTCGCACTCCTTCGGTGTCCACCGCAGAAGGCTTCTCGATGGCGTCCTTAGGCTGCGATGCCTTCAGGCTGGCGAGATCCAACGTAAGTTTGGGCCGGAAGTCCAGCGCCTTGGCACGCATCGCCAGCAACGCCTCAGACGTGTCCGGAACCGGTGGTGTGGGGCGCTTGACGGCTGTCGCCACCACAGACTCCGGGCTCTGGTTCGGCTTGTTCTGGTCGCTCCACAAGAGAATCGGCGGCAGTTCCGGCTGCCGTACCTGCGCTTGCAGGTCCGCGATGACGGTGGGGTCTGGTCGGCCGGCGTCCCGCTGCGGTTCGGGCTTCTTCAGCGAGGGCTTGGGCGCTTCCACGCCCTTGTTGGCCAATTGCGCGCGGGAATCACTGCCCGCGTTGGGACGCTCCCGTTTGCCCCTGCCCTCTGTCTCCTTCGCCACTTCGCTCTCGCCATTGGACTTCGGAAGCACAATCCGCGTTGGCACCTTCACCAGAATCGGAGTGATCAACGGCGCCCGCATGCGTGCCGTGGTGGGTTGCAAGGTAGCAATCAGGTCAAAGAATGGGATCAGCATCAAGGCGCCCGCAACGTGCAGCGCCACGCTGCCGATGAAGCTCAGCGACAGTCTGCCGGTATCCCGATGCGTTTCCTCGGTGAGGGGGTCGTCGAAGCGGCGCCGGTACTGGTCCCACAGATCGCGTCCGCCGTTGTGATGGGTGATGACGCAGAAGGTGTACAGGGCAAGCGGAAAGACGTATTCAACAAAAGGGTCGTGCTTCGGAATCAGCGCGCGCCGAAACAGAAAATCGGAAGGCGGCGCTTCCGCCGCCTTCCTTGGTTCGGGACTCAACCTAAGTCGTATCTGCATTCGGAAAACTACCCGACTGACCCAGAGTACATCGCGCCCAGCTACAAAGCCAGACGAATGATTTCGCCCGCCACGCGCTGGAACGCTTCCTGCAAGCCGCTTTCCTGGTCAGCAACCTGTACGAAGATATACATGCCCTGGGCCTGATCTTCGTTGTAGGTTACGCTATCGTGCGTGTTGGCCAGCTTCTTCATGAAGCCGTGGTCCGGGGGTTCCGCCGCGCTCTCGTTTCCAAGACCAATGCAGTAGATCACCGGACGAAGGGCGGCATTGGCGCGGATGCGGCGCGCTTGGTCGATAGCCGTATTCATCGATCCCTGGTTGAGATGGAAGGGGCTGTCGATCTTCGTCAGGTCCACGGGGACTGCGCCCGAAAAGCTCTGGTCAACACGGTTACCGAAGAAATCCACAAACGGCATGCGCGCCACATCGTCTCTCATCTTGGCCGCTGCCCCGGACATGAGGCACCCATCCAGATTGCTGATCTGCGTCTGGTTGGCGTTCTTGTGGTTCGTGTGCTGCCAACTGAAAATTCCATTCGTGGGGCCGGTGGGCTTACCGCCGCCGCCCTGCGCCAGGAAGCCGATCTTGTCGTCCATCTTGTCCGTGCAGGTGGAGGCCGCCTTCAATAGATCCGGATTGCTATCGTAGCCGGTATTGTTAAAGTTGCCCACCAATCCGTTGGGCAAGCCGTCCGTGAAGAAGACGATCACGTTCAACGCGCCCGGTTCGTTCAATCCAAGCAGCATATCGTAACCCTGGTTCAACGCGGCGGTCGTTCCGGTGTTGCCTCCAATGGCCACCTCGTCAATCAACTTCGACATGTTCGGGCTGGTGCTCTTGAAAAAGAACGTGGGCTCCATGGTTCGATGCACCGCGCCATGGAAGACCACCAGGCCCAACCGGTCTCGTCCGTTAGAGAACTTGTCCACGAAGGACTTCGCGCCATTCTTCATAAAGGGCGCTGAGCCGGTTGTATTGATGGAAGAAGAGCGGTCCAGAACCAGAATGATGTTGGAGTCCCGCCGCGTGGCCTGCCCCATCACGCCAACGTCCGCATAGTGCTCGCCAATCACCGGCAGAAAGTACAGGGGCGCGGTTCGGACGGCGTTCACCGTCACCGTACGCATCCGATCACCCGATTCCGTGATCACCACAACCGGGTCGTCACCCGTGGTCTTCCAGTCTCCGGTAGGGAAGTTCGCGTAGAAATAACGCAAGGCCGTTTCCCGCGCCGAACTCTCCTGCGCAGCCAACGTGAGGCCGCGATTCAAGGAGCGGGCCGCAGAAAGGCACGCGCTGTCCACGGCAATGGACAATCGGGTCTTGATGACAAACGCCACCCCGGAGTCAATCGCCAATCCCACCAACGGGATCAGGAACATCATGGTGACGGCGCCCCACACAAAGGCCATCCCCTTCTCTTTGGGCCGCTCCCGACGACGGTTGTGTCCCGCAATCGCCTGCCCACCCATCCTTGGGGAACCGGAAACTGCTCCGGGAGTGTCTAGAAAATCGCCCATGATTGCACCTCTGTCGTTGCGTTAATCGTCGGGAAGGACATGCCTGGGGTCTTCATGTATCCTTCGGCGACAAAGGCCTCATCGCCAGGCTGCATGCCGGAAATGAACCCCAGGATGCCCGGCGCCCGCGCGGAA
>JALOKO010000460.1 GCA_025456495.1 Bryobacterales bacterium
CTGCCCGATGTTTAGTTCCTGTTCAATCACCAGGTTGTCCGTCATGACTTGCCCCTTCACTGGTGCTTCGCGTGTCTCTGCCTTGACCGCATTCCATTCCATGCTCAACAACTGCCTAATGCTCTGACAACCGATGCAGGTTCTGGCGCTGGGCCTGGTGCCGTAACGCGCTGGATGTCCCGCCGACCCCCAATGGGCCGCCACCCCAAATGCGCAGCCGCGGATTCACCGTCCGGAATCGCCCGCACGAAACCTCATGCCTTCGGTCGATCGCCACTCTGGTTCCAATTGCCAAAGATCGCCTTTAGGCGGGCGATGCCCGCTACTGCGGCTCACCGCCATGCCGGAGACTTGCTTCCGCCGCCCACTCCCTGGCTTCGTGCGCCGTGGCGGCCAGCAGAGATAGCTCCACACAAGCGCCACCCTCGACACGGTTGTAGGCCCGCATGGATCCGCCGTGCTGATTGACGATGCCTTCGGCAACCGTCAGGCCAAGGCCTGTACCGTGCGCATCCAATCGCGTCGATACAAACGCCTCAAACAGGTGCGGCAGGATCTGCTCAGAAAATCCGGCGCCATCGTCCTCGACGCGGACGACGATCCGCTTCGGATCCGTTGCGCAAGGCTTGGCGCTTACCCAGATATGGCCTGAGATGTTTATCTCATGTAACGCGTTACGAAGCAAGTTCACAAATACCTGAATCATTCGGTCCGGGCTTGCCTGAATGATGACCGTATCGTCCACCAGATTGTGCATATGCACCAGCGATGCCTTATCGTCAATAGCCACCAGTTCCCAACTCTCGGCAATCAGCGGTGAAAGCGATATGGGACTGGTTTGCGTCTTCCGTGCGCGCGCAAAGTCCAGCAATTGTGAGCTGATGCTGCCCAGGCGATCCGTCACCCGTTCCATGCGCTGCAGTCGCAACTGCGCGCGAGGATCATCAACCTGCTCGCGAAGTTTCTGGATGCTGCCGCGCAACACCGTTAACGGCGTATTCAGTTCATGCGCAACGCTGGCCGATAACAATCCCAAACTTGCCAGGCGATCCTGATCCAGCAGGTTCTGGCGCGCCGTCTCCAACTGTTGATTCTTCGTCGTCAGGTCGTCGGTGGCCTGCCGCAATTGCCCGAGGGCCTGCGCCAAACGGTGCTCTTGCTCCCGCATCATGCTCACGGTGAGGTTCCGCGAACGCATCAGGTCCCCCAATTCATCGTCCGGTATCGCGCCATCCGGCACCAGTTCGTGCTCCCGGTCGCCTGACGTGCTCGCGCGATCAGCATGCAGCAGCAAATGAATTGGCCGATACACGTACAGCGGAAGGACGAAGAACTCCAGAACGATCACCCCGACGATGTATGTGGCCCCAATCACCAGGGTCACCGCCCAGCGCGCTTCGGCCAACATTTCACGAAAGTGACTCTGTGGGAGCCTTACCCGTACATAGAGATCACTGGATCGCCGTTTGTGGTATACATAGTCAGATTTTCCTGGACTGTGCCAGACTTCGCCCGGATGGACTTCCAGCCACCGGACGATCTCCTCTGGCATCCCGAGCTGCGCTGCGCTCCCCTGCTCATGTTCGTATGGTTGCCACACCGGCATCTGCCGCGTGTCGTTCGTGGAAGCCACCAGCAGCGCTTGCAGTAACTGCACTTCGCGCTGGTAGGCCTGGCTCAACCGGGACTCCAGTGCAGGGATGATGGCGAGGTAGATGGTGAATGCCAGCAAAACGAAGAACACGTTATGAAACACCATCAGCTTCAAACGGATCCTCATGTTGCCAATCCGCTGTTCCAAACGGCGAAGCACCGGCTTCGGTGCCTGGGTCGCCGTGGACGCAAACCGGGTTGGCTCCTGGCGCTCGTGGGCTCCGTTGTCGCTCGTGTTCGCCATTGGTTCCATTTTCTCGCGGAAAACTGCGTTTTTGATGGTGCGACTGGAAACGTCGCGTCATCATTACGGTGAAACGAGAATTTTTGTACTGCTTGCGGAAATTCACCCAAAACGGTAAACTTGGACCAAGTCCCTCGACCTCCAATGGCTCAAACATTTAAGAAGTCTTTTGATCTAAAGCTGCGTGTTTTTGTGCCCCTGGTACTGTTGCTGGGTGCAACCGCGGCTCTCTCGGCGATCTATCTGTTGCTGCCGAGCAACAAGGATGTAGGCTACCGGCCCCCGCAGCCCGTGGAGTACAGCCACAAGCTGCACGCCGGCAATCTGGGTATGGATTGTCGCTACTGCCACAACACCGTGGACAAAGCCGCCCATGCCGCAGTGCCCACCACGGAAACCTGTATGAACTGCCACCACCGCGTGAAGACCAATAGCGCGAAGCTGACGTTGGTGCGGGAAAGCTACGGTTCAAACCAGCCCATTCCCTGGGTGAAGGTGCATGTCCTTCCCGACTACGTCTACTTCAACCACCAGGCACACGTCACGCGTGGCGTTAGTTGCGTCAGTTGCCACGGCAGGGTGGATCAGATGATCAAGGTCGCGCAGGTAGCGCCCCTCAGTATGGGGTGGTGCCTCGATTGCCATCGCAATCCCGCGCCCAACCTGCGACCTGTCGAATTCGTCACCAAGCTTGATTGGACGCCCGATCGTCCCGCCGAAGAGATCGGCCGGGAAATCATTGCGCAGAAGGGGATCAATCCGCCCATCGATTGTGCGGGGTGCCACCGATGATCGTTCCTATCCAGAACATTAAGAAGGCTGAGCCAGGCAAGCAGTACTGGCGCAGCATGAGCCAGATCGCCAACACTGCGAAGTTTCAGGATTGGTTGCATCGCGAATTCCCGGATGGTGCTTCGGAGCTTCCAGAGGGCGAGAGTCGGCGTAACCTGCTGAAGTTCATGGGGGCAACCCTTGCGCTTGCCGGACTCACCGCCTGTCGTCGGCCGGAAGAGAAGATCGTGCCTCTCGCCAAGGGCACGGAGGACCTGGTTCCTGGAAAGCCGGTCTTCTACAACAGCGTGTTCACGCTTGCGGGCAACGCACTGGGCGTGATGGTGGAGACGCACGATGGGCGGCCCACGAAGATTGAGGGGAATCCCAACCACCCCCAAAGTCTAGGCGCAGCATCCGCCTACGCGCAGGCCTCCGTATTGGGTTTGTATGACCCCGACCGCATCGCGCAACACCTGCGCGACGGGCAGACAACCACTTGGGACGCCTTTGTTGGTGCGGTGCCAGAACTGGTGAAAGGGGATGGCGCCAAGGTGCGCATTCTCAGCCAGCGCATTGCTTCCCCATCCACTTTGCGGCTGAGGGGTGAATTCCTCGGCAAGTTTCCCGCCGCCCGCTGGGTGCAGTATGAGCCGCTGCCCGTGGACAGCGCGAATGAGGGTGCGCGCGTTGCTTTTGGCAGCCCGGTGACCCCCAACTACAATTTCGAAAAAGCAAGCGTCATCTGCGCGCTGGACTTCGATTTCCTGGGCTTGGATGCCTCCACGCTCCTCAACCAACGCCAGTGGGCGGCGCGGCGTCGGGTGGAGGATCACCACGACGAAATGAGCCGGGTCTATGCCGTGGAGAGTCAGTTTTCGCTTACCGGCGGATCCGCAGACCATCGCCTCAGGATGCGCGCCGCGGACGTGCTTGCGTTTGCTCAGGCGCTGGCGGGC
>JALOKO010000461.1 GCA_025456495.1 Bryobacterales bacterium
TTCGCCAGTCCGGATTACGTCCAGATTGCCGTGCAAGGGCCGCGCGCCCCGGAATTGGTGCAGTCCCTCTGCCAGCGAGACTTGTCAGGCATCCGCTACTACCATTTCGTCGATGATGCCGTCGCCGGGTTTTCCGCCCGCATCGCCCGCACCGGCTACACCGGCGAAGACGGCTTCGAACTCTACGTCTCCCCTGCCGACGGTCCGGCTCTCTGGCGCCTGCTGCTTCAGCGCGGCGGCCCTCTGGGTATCCTGCCCTGCGGTTTGGGGGCGCGCAATACCTTGCGGCTTGAGGCGGGCATGGCCCTCTACGGTCATGAAATTGATGCCAGCATCCTTCCCCCGGAAGCGGGCCTGAATTGGATTGTCAAACCGGCCAAGGGGGAATTTGTGGGGCGCGATCCTGTGCTGGCGATGCAGCAGTCCGGCGCCTCGCGCAAGCTGTGCGGTTTCGAAATGCGCGGGCGCGGCATCGGGCGCGACGGCTATCCGGTTTTGGTGGATGGTCAGGCCGCCGGTTGGGTCACCAGCGGCGGTCCCTCACCCACCCTGGGCAGCAACATCGGGCTTTGTTATCTGCCGGTCGCCAGCGCCGTCGAAGGCCAGCCCATCCAGGTTGTCGTCCGTAACCAGCCGGTGGACGCCATTGTGGTGAAGTCACCTTTCTACAAGCGGGAGAAATAAACGCTATGTACCCCAGCAATTTCCGGTACACCAAAGACCACGAATGGATTGAAGCGGCAGGCGCCCAGGGCACCGTCGGCATCACCCATCACGCCCAAAGCGAACTGGGCGACATCGTCTACGTGGACCTGCCTCGCGTGGGCGCTACCATCGCCAAGGGCGACACCTTCGGCTCCGTTGAGAGCGTCAAGGCCGTCTCGGATCTCTATTCCCCCGTCACCGGCGAGGTGACTGCCGTCAACGAACTGTTGGCCACCGCGCCGGAGAAGCTCAATGCCGACCCCCACGGCGAGGCCTGGCTCATCAAGGTGACACTCACTGACGCCTCAGAAATTCAAGATCTCCTGAGCGCGGAAGAGTATCAAACCTATCTGGAAGGATAATCAACGTTGCGCTACCTGCCGAAATCGGATTCCGAGCGTCAGCAGATGCTGGCCGCTTGCGGACTACAGTCCCTGGAAGACCTGGTCGCTCATCTCCCCCCGGAAGTTCTGCAGCAGCAGGCCCTGGAATTGCCCGATGGGATGAGCGAGTTCGAAATCGTAGACTACTTTCGCCAACGCGGAGATCGGATGGCCAATGGCTATGCCAGTTTCCTGGGCGGTGGCGTCTATCGGCATTACCGCCCGGTGCTGGCCGATGTGGTGGTGCAACGCGGGGAGTTCCTCACCAGCTATACCCCCTACCAGGCCGAAATCTCCCAGGGCACCCTGGTGACCATCTTCGAGTTTCAGTCGATGATCTGCCAGCTCACCGGCATGGATGTCGCCAACGCGTCCATGTACGATGGCTCCACCGCCGTCCCGGAAGCGGCTCTGATGGCGGCTCGCGTAAACAAGCGTAGCGGTATCCTGGTGGCCCGCAGTGTCCACCCGGAGTATCGGGAGGTGCTCACCACCACGGTGCGCAATCAGGATCTTCCGGTCACCGAAGTGGCTTACGACCCCAGGACTGGCCAGATTGACCTGGCTGACCTGGAAGCGAAGCTGAACGACACCATCTCTGCCGTCATTGTCCAGTCGCCCAACTTCTTCGGGGTGATTGAGAACGTCAAAGCGGCCGCTGATCTGGCGCACGCGCACGGAGCCTTATTGATCTTTACGTTCACCGAAGCGGTCTCCCTGGGGCTGCTGCAACCGCCCGCCGGGGCCGATATCGTCGCCGGCGAACTGCAATCCTTCGCCATTTCTCCGTGCTACGGCGGACCCTTCGCCGGGGTGATCGCGACGCGCATGGAGCACATTCGTCAACTCCCCGGCCGTATCGTCGGCCAGACCACCGATGCCTCCGGGAAGCGCGCCTTCTGCCTCACGCTGTCCACCCGGGAACAGCATATCCGCCGCGAAAAGGCCACCTCCAACATTTGCACCAATCAGGCTCTCATCGCCCTCATGGCCACCGTGTTCATGGCCGTCTATGGCAAGGTGGGCTTACGGGAACTGGCCCACCAGAATCTCTCCAAGGCGCACTACCTGGCCGATGGCCTCAGCCGCCGCTTCCAGGCCCCCTTCTTCAACGAGTTCGTTTTGGACTGCGCTGCCATGGGGCTCACCGCCGAGGGCCTGAACCAGTCCTTGCTTGACCGCAAGATCATCGGGGGAATCCCGCTTGGCCGCTTCTACCCCGAACTGGAGGGGAGCCTGCTTCTGTGCGCCACGGAGATGAATCGGCGCGAGGAGATGGATGTTCTGCGCGGGGCGCTTCAGGCGGAGCCTGTCCTAAGCTCAGTGAATGGAACTGCTTAGCGAAAATGTCTGCAGAATCACTTTAGGTGTTGCGCCCGCGCAATCCTGTGCCCGTTTCCCAGTCAACGTAGAAAAGAGGACCCGCCATGGCCGGCAAAGTCACGCCCCATCTCACCCAGGATGAACCGCTGCTGTTTGAGACCAGTTCGCCCGGCAAGGTGGGCTACCAGCTTCCTCCGCTTGACGTTCCCGCCGTGGACCCCGCCGTCGCGCTTGGCGCGGACGCCGTGCGTGATGCCATCGAGGGCTTCCCGGAGGTGAGCGAAGTGGAGGTGATCCGCCATTTCACCCGGCTCTCCACCTGGAACTACGCCATTGACCTCGGCCTGTACCCGTTGGGCTCCTGCACCATGAAGTACAACCCCCGCGTCAACGAGGCTGTCGCGCGCATCGATGGCTTGGCCTGGGGCCACCCTTATCAGCCGGAATCCTTGTCGCAGGGCGGCATGGAGATCATGCACGTGCTGGAACAGTTTCTGGCTGAAATCACGGGCATGGATGCGGTGACGCTGCAGCCGGCAGCCGGCGCCCAGGGCGAATTCACCGGAATCCTGCTCATCCGCGCTTGCTTGGAGGCGCGGGGCGACGCTCGCAAGACCATCCTGGTGCCCGATTCGGCGCACGGCACCAATCCCGCTACCGCCCGCATGTGCGGCTATGACGTGGTAAACGTCAAGTCCAACGCCCGCGGCATGGTGGACATGGACCACTTCCGCACCCTCGTGAACCCCAGCGTCGCGGGTATCATGATCACGAACCCCAACACTGTGGGGCTGTTTGAAGAGAACATCGTTGAGATCACCCGGCTGCTGCACCAGAACGGCTCGCTGGTCTACATGGATGGCGCAAACATGAATGCGCTGGTGGGCGTCGCCCGCCCCGGCGACTTCGGGGTGGATGTCATGCACCTCAACCTGCACAAGACCTTTTCCACCCCTCACGGCGGCGGTGGACCCGGCGCGGGCGCGGTAGCAGTGAAAGCGATTCTTGAGCCCTTTCTCCCAAGCCCTAGAATCTACAAGGAAAATGAAGTTTACCGCTATCAGCACCACCTGCCCTCCTCCATTGGCAAGGTGCGCGCCTATTGCGGAAACTTCGGTGTCTTCGTGCGTGCCCTGGCCTACATCCTGGCGCACGGAAACAACCTGCGCAAAGCCACTTTGGACGCGGTGCTGAATGCCAACTACATTCGGCAGAT
>JALOKO010000462.1 GCA_025456495.1 Bryobacterales bacterium
TGCTCAATTCCGAACAGCCCGTTGCCGTCCACACCAACGCTGCCAAGGACGTGAGAGGCTAACTCCTGCTTGGGATAGTGCCGTTTGCTTTCGCGGTAATACTCCACCCAGTCGGCCTTCAGCGCCTTGACCGCGCGAAGTTCCTGGGGGCTGGCCCAACGACGAATCCACAGGAAGCCCCGGCGATTCTCCCGATACGCGGCGATCTTGGCCTGCAGTTGCTTGGGGTCCAGCGCAAGTGCGGTTGCCAACTGCCGGGCAGCGCCATCCGCGCCTACTGCACCCGGGATGCGCAACGGGTTGATGGCGATGGATTCGTGCTCCAGGCTGACGGCCAGCGCGTTGCCGTCGCGATCATAGATCGCACCTCGCGGCGCCACCAGGTTCACCGTGCGCGTCTGCTGGCTTCGGGCGTACGCCGCGTGTTGGTCGTGTTCCACTACCTGCAACTGCACCAGGCGCGCCGTAATGGCGGCCACCCAGACCAGCGCCAAGACAGCCAGAATGGCCACCCGCTTGCGAGCAACCTGTTTTGAGGCGTCCTCCATGATGGCTTCCCTCCCCCAACGGCGGAGACCGCGATTCTCTCTTGAACGAATATTGGTGGAACCAGACCGCCTCGCAGGCGAAGGGCCGGCAGTGGATGCAACGTGGAGTGGCTAGGGCTTCAGCTTGGCTTCTTCGGTCTCAGGCTTGCGAGGGGGCGGCACGTGCAGGAATTGCTGCGGCGGCGCTTCCACCAATCCCGTGCGCTGGGCGATCGCCTTCATCCGCTCTGGACTCATCAGGCGCTCTTCCTCCACCGTCAGCGCGGCATGGGCCGCCAACAGACGGTCATTTTCCGCGCGCAGCTTCTGCAGTTGCGCGCCCGCCATCACGTTCAGCAGGTCAGGCAGGGTGAGCACCACAACCAGCAGCAGCAGGCCGAATCCCCCCACCATCACCCGGATCTCCTGGCGACGTGTGGCATGATCCACCGGGCGCACTAAGCGTGAGTTATCCACTCGCTTGGAGTAGAAGTAGACATCCTCGTTGGGAATGGAGCGCAGCCGGTACTTGTCCGTGCTCTCGCGCCAACCCGTCCGTCCTGTGTCCTGGTAGCCTATTTCGTCCTGCTGCCAGTTTGCTGCCGTCGCCATGGCCCACATCCTTCTATCTAGTTCATTTCCATTGCCCGCAACACCGCGCTGCGCGATGGCGGATTTTGCCGCACTTCTGCCTCGGACGGTTTCACCACATGGCGGGTGAGCACGCGTCCCCTGCCCTGCTTTTCCAGTTCCCGTAGCCGTTGCTTGGCCACACGGTCCTCAAGGCTCATGAAGGAAATCACCACCAAACGCCCCCCGGACTTCAGCAGGTCCGGAGCAACGTCAAAGAAGGCGCGCAGTTGAAGGTTTTCCTCATTGGTTGCCCTACGCAGGGCAAGAAAGGTCTTTGTGGCTGGACTTAACCGGCCCCGTCGCGGTACGGCCCGCTCCACCGCCTTTGTCAGTTGCAAGGTGGTATGGATCGGTCGACTGCGGACGATCTCCCGCGCGATCCGTCGCGAATCGTATTCTTCGGCTTCCTGATACAGAAGATTGGCCAGTTCGCGCTCGTCCCAAAAATTCACGATGTCTGCTGCCGTCTGGTTCTGGGCGGTGTTCATGCGCATATCCAGAGGACCATCCGCCTGCAGACTGAAGCCCCGCTCGGCGCTGGTTAGCTGGTAACGGCTCACGCCAAAGTCGGCCAGCACCCCGTCCACCTGCGGCACCCCTGCCGCCCTCACCGCTTCGGCAAGGCTGGGGAAATCCCCGTGGTGAAACCGAACCCGATCCGACACCCCGGCGCAATTGGCCCGGGCCATCTCCAGGGATTGGGCGTCACGGTCGTTAGCGATCACCATTCCCTCCCGCAACTGGCTGGCAATGGCCAGGGTATGACCGCCCATCCCCGCCGTACAGTCGAGATAGCACCCGTCCGGACGCAGATCGAGATACTGAAGCACCTCGTCGCGCATGACCGGATAATGCATCTCACCCTTCAGAACTCCTCTCGCCGCACAAACTTGCCCGTTGCCCCACAAACTCGCCCGGGGCCCTACAAACTCGCCCGGGGCATTACAAAACGCCTCGCCGCAGTAGCATCTTGCGAACGTCGGGCACCTTCGGCGCCAGTTGCTGCTCCCTCTCGTCAAACTGGAACTGCTTATACACGTCCAGCCGGCTCCGGGCCGGCACCAATATCAACTGCTCCCCGTCCAGGGACAGCATCTGTCGCAGCTTTGCCGGAATCACCACGCGGCCCAGATTGTCCATGGACGTGCAGGCCCCGTGCGAATTGGCCCAAAACTCGTACTCTTCCGCCTCTTCCGGACTCTCCATTTCCTGCAGAATCCGGTCCAGATTGTGCTGCCAGATCCGCATCGGATACATGCTGGCCAGGTCTGGAATCACACTGGTGACGAAAATGCGCGAGTCTGGCTCCCGCTTGATGTAGTCGACGATCTCCGCTGCGAACTGCATCCGCCCCTTGGAGTCCAGCTTGGCTGGCCAATGGCCGTATAATCGTTCTTGGCGGATATTTTGAGGCTCATTCCCCACAAAGATGCCAATTTTCTACTAAATTCGCTCCACACCCGAGTCTTACACAAAGGATCGGGCGATTCAAGAGTTTTGCGTAGGGCTGGCGTGAGAATTTTTGGCGCGCCCCGGATACCCGCATTTGGGGACGAAAACTTCGTGTTTTCTTCGCCTTAGAGGGTCGATCTGTGGGACGCAATCGCCTGCAAACTGCGGGAAAACGGCGGGAAATGGCCAGGGAGCGCCCCGGCAGCAACCGGATGAGGGCCACGAAGAGGCTGGAATGGAACGAGCAAGCCCCCCTGGAGGACAAATCCCGGAGAGTAGCGAGACCAACGGCGCGAACGACCGCACCGCCTACCGGGAACGCGCATTCCGGGCGTCAGCGAGGCGACTTGTTCAAACAGAGCCCAGGTCACCGTGTGGCCACGATGGGGCAGGCGACCTTCCGCTCGACAATCGAATACTTAATTAAGCCCGTACTTACGAAGTACAGCCAACACCCTGCCCTGGATCTCCAAATCGTCAATACTAACGTTGATGGGCCGCATGGACGAGTTCGCCGGTTGCAGCCGCGCGCGTCCCATCCCGTCGGAATAATAGCGCTTCAGGGTAGTTTCCATTCCCTCCACCAGCGCCACCACGATGTCGCCATCCTTCACGGACGTCACCCGCTCCACCAGCACATAGTCGCCGTCGCAGATGTGATCCTCAATCATCGACTCACCGCGCACCTTCAGCGCATAGAGGTTTTCGTTGGTGATGAAGTCCGAGAGGATCAGGCAATCCGGCGTTGTGGGAGACTCCACGGGCACCCCAGCCGCGATGTGCCCCAGCAAAGGAATGCTGAGCGTGCTCTCATTCATGTTCATACTGCGCGCGACATCCTGGAAGTAGCGGGGCGCCAGTTCCAGGGAACGGCTTTGATTGTACGCGCGCCGCAGGTACTGCTTCTGCTCCAGAGCGGAAATGTGCTTGTGAACGGTGGCCAGGGATGCCAGGTCAAGGGCTCTGCCGATTTCCTCATAACTGGGGCTGTAACCATGCCCCTGGATGTATTCG
>JALOKO010000463.1 GCA_025456495.1 Bryobacterales bacterium
GCGGTCTACCCGCTGTCGCCAGGTGAGCCGTTGCGCGGGCTGCGCGGGGGGCGCTTCCTCGAGTTGGCGCGCCGCCTGTCCATAGCGCTTTGCATAACCCAGAGCCTTGCGCGCCTCTTCGGCGCTAGGGGACTGCAGCATCAGTGGCAGCACCTGGTCGAAGACGCCGGTGTCGTTCGCGCCCGTATCCAGGAAGCGCTGCCCATAGTCCAGCACACGGGCGTCATCCTTCAGGTCGAGCGCCGTTTTCAGCAACGCGAACTCAATGTCCTCACGCCGCTTGGCATTTGGGAAGAGGCGCAAGTGCCGTTCCAGGCCGCGCACCAGGTCCACGGGGCTCCCCTGCGCCTCAATCACCGCGCGCTTCAGGGCGAGCTCCTCCGCACCGGGCAACCCGGGGGCATCCGTGTCCTCCGCGGCTGGTTCCGCTTCTGTTGCCGCTTCCGCTTGGCCCTCAGTCTGCGCTGCCGCCTGCGCGCGCAGCGGCTGCAGACACAGCGGCTGCATACACAGCGCGATCAGCACAAACCAGCACGCCGCCCACATCCTCACCGGGATGGCTCTCCCGTGCTTTGGCCGTTCCGCAATGCGCGGGCAATGGCATCAGCCCGGCTACGGGAGATGTTCATGTAGCGCTTGCTGTTGATGATGTCATCCAACAGGGGCAACATGTGGGGGACTCCCATCAGCCGCTCCCGCCGCATGGCCGCATCCACCGCCAGCAGGGCGTCGTTCACGCCCAGGCGGTCGAACTTCACGGTGTATTCCAGGCGCAGGAACAAGCGTTGGGATTCGGCAATGCGCTCGCACAGGTCCAACAGCTTCTGTCCCGCCGGCGCCGTGGTGTAGTTGAAGGTTTGCTGATGCGACTGGGCGCCTGTGTAGCGGAAGGTCTTCTCGCCCATTTTGGCAATGTCCAAGCCGGATTCCAGCGGATCCTTCAGGTAGTTCAGCTCCTTCAACAGATCAAAGAGCTGCTCGGCAAGCTTGGCGGGCAATTGCAGGTTGACGGGGTCAGCCTCCTGCCGGGCCTCCTGGTAGACGCCACTGCCATCGCGTTCAATGCGCAATTGCTGGTATTCCGGGCTGCTGCCTGGAAAGACCTTGACGTATTCCAACTGTTCCTGCGTCGTCTGTCCGCGGGCCGCCGGGGCCATGGCGGCAAAGCCGCAAACTGCGACAAGCACGCAGCGGATGAGCGTTCCAGAAATGCGACGGTTCATGATGAATGTAGTTTCCGTTGGAATCCCTGGTGGTTGGCGCAGCAGATGGCCGCCGCCAGGGCATCAGCGGCGTCCTCAGAGGGAGGAGCGCCATCCAGCCGAAGCAAGGTCTTTACCATCAACTGCACCTGATGCTTTTGTGCTTTGCCATACCCTACCACACTCAGCTTGATGGCATTGGGGCTGTACTCGTTACAGGGAATCCCCGCTTGGGCGATTGCCAGCAGCGCCACACCGCGGACGTGGGCCAGCTTCAGTGCGCTTTGGACGTTGGCATGGTGGAAGACTTCCTCCACCGCGGCAAGTTCCGGCTGGTATTCCTCAATGACGCTAAGGAGTTCCTTGTAGATCATGGCCAGTCGTTGGGCCATGGGATCCTTGACGTTGGTTTGCACAGCGACGGTGTACACCAGCGAGTGGCGCAAGCCATCGCTATCGATGATGCCCAGTCCGGTGCGGGTAGAGCCACAATCCACGCCCAAAATGCGCATCGCCAGTGACCCTTTCAGTTGCGTTGGCACACCAGGGAAGGGAAGCAGCGCAGCCCCGGCGCTGCCTCGCCTCACCCGCGTGCCGATGTCCGGCGCAGGCGAACTGGTTAGCTATTCAGCCGTTCCATCTCGGCGTCGTCGATATCGAAGTTCGAGTACACGTTCTGGACGTCGTCGTGTTCGTCCAACAGGTCCATCAGCTTGATGGCGGCGTTGGCGTTTTTGCCTGCCAGGGCGATGGTGTTCTTGGGGATCATCGCGATGGCGCCCTCGTCCACTGCAAGGCCCGCCTTCTCCAGCGCGCCCATTACCGCGTCGTGCGCCTCTGGCGGGCTAAGCACCTCAAAGCGCTCGCCATCATTCTGCAGGTCTTCCGCGCCTGCCTCCAACACCAGTTCCATCAGCTTGTCTTCAGCAATCTGTGAGGCGTTGATATAGATCTGGCTGCGCCGGTCAAACATCCAGGCCACGCTGCCCACTTCGCCCAGGTTGCCGCCGTTCTTTGAGAACATGTGGCGGATATCACTCACTGAGCGATTACGGTTGTCGGTGGCCACTTCCACCATCACGGCCGCGCCACCGGGCGTGTAGCCCTCAAAGGTGATTTCGTCAATCTGTCCGCCTTCCAGTTCACCGGTGCCGCGCATGATGGCGCGCTTGATGTTGTCGGCGGGCATACTCACGGCCTTGGCGGCGGCCACCGCGGTGCGCAGCCGGGGGTTCATGTCAGGATCTCCGCCATTGCGCGCGGCGATCATGATTTCCTTAATCAGACGCGTGAACACCTTGCCGCGCTTGGCGTCCGCAGCGGCCTTCTTGTGCTTGATCGTCGACCATTTATTATGTCCTGACATGGCTGGTCATCCTCGGGCTGAAGTTCAGCGGCTAGTTGGGGTTCCGGGAGTGGATGTATTCCGCGGTGTCCCCCGGACGGCGGGGCGCCGGTCTGCGTTGAGACGCGTTTTCCGCAAACCTCCAGGGTACCAGACCGGCACGCTTGGCGGCAACGGGTCAGGTTGGCTGCCGCCGGCCGTATGGCTTTCATTTCATGGCGCTTAGTGAGAATGGAAGGCGGCAGGCGATAAGCCGGTTTCTGTTCACGCTGCGTCGCCGCCGCGCGCGGTAGTCATTCCTCTGGACCCGCCATTACTGACGGGCTCTAGCAGCCTACCCGGGAGTCCGAACGAGACGGGCCGCCTCATCCTCCCCTATTTGGCCTTGCTCCACGCGGGGTTTTCCATGCCGGACGAATTACTCCGCCCGCGGTGCGCTCTTACCGCACCATTTCACCCTTACCCCGACTCCCATCCGCGTTGCCGCGTGAGTGCCGGGGCGGTATCTTTTCTGTTGCACTTTCCGTGGCTTGCGCCTTGACGCGCAGCCCCCGGCCGTTAGCCGGCGCGTTGCCCTGCGGAGACCGGACTTTCCTCCCGAAGACCTTCGTCCTCAGGCGACTACCTGCCTGCCGCTTCCGTATTCACGGTAACACGAAGCATCAAAATGTAAATTGTTAACATTCGATGTGGGATTTAACCACTTCATTCTGCTGCGTTTGCGTTATCATAGGCCATGATGCGGAATGAATGCTTCCGTATGGTTCGTGGTAGATACCGTTCACCCCGGACGCCGCAGTTCGCCGCGCCTCGGCCGCGATGGCAAGCGTGGCCGCTGGCGGTTCGGCTTCGCTGCTTAATGCTGGTTTGGGAGGGTTCCCTAAGATGAAACGCAATTTCTGGTCTTCGCTGAGGCGCAGCGTGGCAACCGCCGTGGCCGCCGGTGCGCTGGTTGCCGGGGCAATGCTGCTAGTGCTGGCGCCCGGGGCGTTTGCGCAGGGCTTAACCACCACGGATACAGCCAAAGACTGGGAAGAAGTGAACTTCGAATTCGATTCCGCAGTGCTTTCCGACGGG
>JALOKO010000045.1 GCA_025456495.1 Bryobacterales bacterium
CCGCTGCCCCCTCTAACGCTGTCCGGCGACCAACGGCGCTGTTCGGCGACCAACGGCGCTGGCCAGCGACTAACGGGGACCGGCAGCGAGAGGGCGCGGTGCTAGCGCGACTTCAGCAGGTCGCGGATTTCGGTGAGCAGCTTAACGTCCTCTGCAATCTCCGGGGCGGCAGGCGGTTCGGCCGCCTTATTGCGCTCCTGGATCTCCTTAAACTTGTTCATCGGCGCGACAATCAGCACATACAGCGCGAAGGCGGTAATTAGGAACGCAACCACCGCGTTGATGAAGTTGCCCACCATCACCGGACCTACCACGATCTCCTTGAAGTCCGGTTGCCCGCCGAACATCCCGATAATTGGCGTGATGACATCTGTGGTTAAGGAACTGACGATTGTTCCAAATGCCCCGCCCACAATCACGCCAACCGCTAGATCCACCGCGTTTCCGCGGAAGATGAACTGCTTGAATCCGTCGATCATTTCATTACGCTCCTTAGGGAATTCCAGGCGCCGCGAGTGCTGGGTAAGGCGTCCGCTGGTAGATGGTACCATAGGGTTCATCCTGAACTCTTTCCCTCTGTCGGGCCTTCCCTGTGGCTTGGGCGCGCGGATCCGGCACTTGATTGCGTACCAGGTCTAGTACTTTGGCTGGATGCCAGTGCTTCGTGTTCTCACAATCAGTACTATATGGACGATACGTACTATAGGCCAACGGGTGGTTCGTCAAATGGCATCGCGGCCCCAATCGGGACAGGCGGCCGGGGCGATGATTCCGTGTTCCGCCCGGGTGAAGGCCCGATGGATCCTGCCGGGTTCCATTACCTGACGACAAAGTTTCGCCCCTAACTGCGGGGGGGTTCAGAGCTATAGTGAGGCCAGGAAAGCGAGCATCTTGCCGATTGACGAAATGAGAACGCGCATGGAGCCCAGCGTCCACAGTCCGGCGAAGGAGTCCAAGGAAAAACGAGCCGCAGCGCGACCCGTTCCGCGCCCGGGATCGTTCAATATCTTTCGTTCGCTACTGGATGCATTGCGCGTTCCGGTTCACTGCGTGGACCTGGACATGCGGATCATTTACTGGAACGAGGCGGCGACGCGTCAGACCGGCTTTGAGCCGCAAGAGGTGTTGTGGAAGATTTTCAACCAGGAAGTGCTGGAAGCGACAGATCTGGTGGAGCGCCCCATCCTCCCCGCACAGTGCCCGTTGCGCGGGGCGGTGACGACGGGGAAGCCGGCCTCATTGGAGTTGCACATCCGCCGTCGGGATGGGTTGCGGATCCCCTTCGCCCTGCATGCCTCGCCGATCCGCGACGAGGCCAACCGCGTGATTGGCGCGGTGTGTTGTTGGGTGGACATTCGCAATAACATTGACTACCTCCAGGATCAGGCGGACGTCTTCCGGCGCCTGAAGCAACTGGAGAATGCGGCGTACAACGACCTGCTTACCGGCCTTCCCAATCGACGGTCCGCCGAGTCACGCCTGGCACAGTCAATGAAGCGGCTGGCGGATGAGCAATCCCGCTTCGGCATTCTGCTGTTCGACATCGACAACTTCAAGCGCATCAACGATGACAATGGGCATGCCGTGGGCGATTACGCCCTGCGTGGCGTGGCCACCGTGCTGCGTGCGGCCTTGCGCGGCAACGACATGATGTTTCGCTGGGGTGGCGATGAGTTCCTGGCCATTGTCAGCGCCGAGGATCATCTGCAACTGCAGATCTGCGCGGAACGATGCCGATCTCGCATTCAGGACAACCGCTGGAACGAAGTGGAAAACTGCCCGCAGATCACGGTCACCATTGGCGGCTCAATGGCCAATTCCATCGACAACATCAACTCGTTGCTGGAGCGGGCGGACGAGCAGCTTTTCCAGGCAAAGAATGCCGGCAAAAACCGGGTGATGATCGCGCATCAGGCGCTCAGCCTGTAGGGGTTGCCGCAACCCCCAACGCGGCCACGATTACCTGGAAGCGGGTCCCCGGAAGAGCGGGCCGCCCCGGTGAGGCCGCTATGCTGGAAGGATGATTCGTTACGAGGTCTATTCCAATGGGGCGGCGCTCGCGCTGGATGCGGTGATTGACCTCTATCGCGCCTCTACCCTGGGCGAGCGTCGCCCGATTGACGACCTGCCTCGCATGCGGCAAATGATTGACCAGGCCAACCTGCTGGTGTGCGCCTATGAGGGCGACCTGCTGGTGGGCTTGTCGCGGGCGTTGAGTGACTATTGTTACGCCACCTACCTGTCGTGCCTGGCGGTGCGCGCCTCGCATCAGAAGCAGGGAATCGGCAAGGAACTCATCCGTCGCACCCAGCAGGCGGGCGGTGAGGCGATGGTGATTTTGCTGGCCGCCCCGAAGGCGGTGGACTACTATCCGCGCATTGGCATGCAAGGTCATCCTTCGTGCTGGACGCTGCGCCCGGCGGAGCGGATTCCCTAGGGCCTGCGTGCGCTTTCAGCATCCGCGCACTTGGCCCCATACTAGAATCCATGGCGGCAACAGACACTTCGTGGGCCTTGGTGACGGGTGCGTCCAGCGGCATTGGCGTGGAGTTCGCGCGACTGCTGGCCGAACGCGGCTATCCGGTGGCGCTCTCGGCCCGCCGGGAGGACCGGTTGCGGACGCTGGCAGCGGAACTGGAGAGCCGACATGGCGTGCCGACGCAGGTGCTGCCCTGTGATCTGGCAGAGCCGGGCGCGGCGGAATCCCTGTGGGAGCAGGTGCAGCGCGCGGGCCTTCACGTCAACGTGCTGGTGAACAACGCCGGTTTTGGCGATAACGGACCCTTCGCCGAAGCCGAGTGGGCGCGCATGCAGGACATGCTGCAGTTGAACATCGTGGCCCTCACCGCGCTGAGCCGCTTTGCGCTGCCTGCCATGCGGGCGCGAAGGCAGGGTTACATCCTAAACGTGGCGTCCGTGGCCGCCTTTCAACCAGGGCCAGGCATGGCGGTCTATTTCGCCACCAAAGCCTATGTGCTGTCGTTCACCGAAGCGCTTTGGGCGGAGTTGCAAGGCAGCGGCGTGGTGGCCACAACGCTGTGCCCCGGGCCGACGCAATCGGAGTTTTTTGATGCTGCGCAGATGAGCGGCAAATCATTGGCGTCGCAGAAGCTGCCCAGTTCCCGCGAAGTGGCGCAGGCCGGGTTGCGGGCGCTGTTTGCGGGCAAGCGCACGGTGATTCATGGGCTGGTGAACAACCTGCTGGCCTTCTTCAGCAACCGGCTGGCGCCGCGCGGCGCGGTGCTTTCCATCACGCGCAGGATGCTGGAGTAGACCATGCTGGGGCGAGTGCTTCTGCTTGTGGCGCTGGCGGTTCTGGGCGGCTGCGCCAAGCGCAACACATCCCCGCCCACTCAGCGGCAACAGCGCATTGCCCGCCTGCAGGATTTCGCTTTGGAGAAGGGCTTTCCCCGCACGGGGAACTTCCGCCGGGGTGCTCCCGACAAGGAAGCCTACTTCCTGTGCTACTACACACGGCCCTTCGCGCTACCGGATTCCTACGATGATCTTGGCTATCGCGAGAGTAGCGCCTCCGGGTGCAACCTGCCGGCCGGCGCCTACGATGTGTACTTCCACAAGGTGGAGGCGGTGGCCTTTGAAGACACCCCCGTGACGGCATCCATGGAAGCTGCCAGCGAAGAGCGCGCACTGATGGTGGCCGCGCATGAGGAAGTGCATGAGGACCCGCAGTTGAGCCGATTGCCGCACCCGGTAGCGGAGGCTGCCAGCACGCTGCTGGGCTTTCTGACGGCATCAGAATTTGCTCGCCGGGAGGGCGACCTGGTGACCGCCACCCGGCTGAGCGGAGACGCTGTCCTGTATGCGCGCAAGGCGGAGATGGTGAACCGGCTGCACCGGGAACTGCGCGCGCTGTACGCCCAGCATCGGCAGGGCCAGCGAGATCGCCAGGAAACGCTTGTCGCCAAGCAGCGGCTGTTCGCGCGTGCGGAAGAGGAATGCGCCGGCTTCGGCAGGGGCCACAGCATCCATGCCTGTTTGCCTGCCTCTAACAATGCGGGGTTGGCCTTTGACCATAGCTACACCCGCTGGTATCCTCCCCTGTTCGCGCTGTTCCAGGCCTGCCAGGCTGACCTGGACACGTTTCTGAAGGAGCTGCGCGCACTGGGCGGGGCGGGGAAGCGAGACCTGCCGGCGTTCGCGCGCCGCCTGCAAACACGGGAGGAGGAGCTGCGTCTCCGGCGCGGAGGCGGTCCTGGCAGCGTACCCTCGCCCTAGCGGCGGCTGACTGGCGGAGTGCCGACAGAGGTTTCGGCGGATGATCCCTTGGCCGACAAGCCGTGGCGGTGGGCAGCGTTTGCTAGAGTCGAAATGGAAGGGGAGGCCCCCGCATGTTCGCCGCGCTGCTGCTGACCGCGATTTCCGCCGTATCGCTTACTGACTGTGTGCCCGTGCGTTGGGCTCCGACGAACCCCTCCAGCCTGGGGCTGCTTGGTGATTCGCCCGCGCATTGTCTGGTTGTGGACCAGCCCGCGTGGACGCCTGCGTTTCTGGCGGCGGCACGGCAGCGGGGCGACCTGGTGCTGGCCGCATTGCCCACTCAGGATGCGGACACGGCCGCGCGCACGGCATTGGAGGCGGGGGTGGACGCCCTGTATGCCGAGACCTTTGTGGATCCCGAGACAGCAGAACGGGTGGCCGCGATCGCCCGCCAGGCGGGGAAGCCATTCGTTTGGTTGCCTCAGCGTGTGCGCATGCCGCTTCATCCGGAAGCGAACGTTCAGCAGCAGCCCGTCACGGGCACCTTTCAGGGGCTGTGGGCGGGCGTTAAACTGGGCAAGGAAGGCGAGGCCGAAGCTGCTCCTAGCGGTCCCCCCTGGATTGACACCAACTCCGGCTTCCTGCGCTTTGCCCGCGTGATGGCTGCGCGCCAGCAGGCGCTGTGGATTGCAAACGGTCCACCCGAGGGCCAGCACGTGCCTGGCTCGCGCTATCTGCAGGCCATCGGCGACGCGGAAATGGCGGGGGCGCGCTGGGTGCTGCGCTTCCCTGAGGACTTCTGGGCACAGTTGATCAGCGGCCAGCCTACGGCATTCGAGACATGGCAGCGTGTGCAGGCTCTGGTGCGTTTCTACCAGCGGCACCGCTCCTATGGCCAGTGGAGCGACTCCAGTTCGCTGGCCATCGTGCAGGATATTGGCTCTGGCGCGTTGGTTTCCGGCAGCGTGGTGGACATGGTGGAGAGCAAGCATATCCCGGCCATGGTGGTTCCGCCCGCGTTCCTGCAACAGGCCTCGGGGCAGGCATGGAAGCTGCTGCTGAACATTGATCCGCAATCCCTGTCCGGCGTCGAAAGCGAAGCTGTTCGTGCGGCTGCGCGTAAGGGGGCGATGGTGATCAATGGCCCACCCCAATGGAGGTTGGCCCTGCCGCCGCCGTCCGCCGTGACGTTCACCGACGATCAGATTGCGCAGTTGGACGAAATCTGGAAAGAGATCAACCGTGTGATTGGTCGCGAGAACTTCGGCGTGCGACTCTTCGGGGCGCCGTCGATGCTGAGCAATTTGAAGGCGTCCCCGGATGGCGCCACGCTGGCTCTGCATCTGGTGAATTACTCTGACTATCCCGTGGAAGCCATCACCGTACACACGCAGCGTCGTTTCACGAAAGCAACCCTGCTCACCCCGGGTGGGGAACAGAATCCTGAACTGTACCAGCATGAGGATGGCAGCGGCATCGACATCGATAAGGTGGAGGATGTGGCCATCCTGCTGCTTCAATAGGCAGCCGGTTGGCGGCGCGCGTCGGGCAGGCCTTCCCGCAAACAGGAAAAGCGGGTGGAGGCCGAGGCCCACACCCGCTTCAATTCCAGGAAACGATGGTAGAGTGACGCGCGATTAGGTGCGCATGCCGCGACGACGGTTCTTCACCCTCGTCTTGTGCAGTTTCGCCTTGTTGCGCTTGGGCTTGGTGATCAGGAAGGTGCCACTTCCCAGATACTCGGCCTGGAACAGATTTTCTTTCGGCTTTGCGGCCGTGGATGTTTCGGTAGCCAAGTGCTTCCCTCCAGAATTTTTGACGCTAACCCTCAATTATAGCAAAGCGAAAGCGGATGGCGTTCGTCGGTTCTTCGGGTGCGGGGGCCAAGAGCCACGGCTAGGGGCTGGGCAAAGAGGCCAACAGCGACCGTAGGGCTTGTGGCTGTTGAAGCTGCTGGCCCTCCAGTTGCCCGGCGTCCGATTGGCGCTGGTACACCATCAGCGCGGACTGCAGTAACTGCTGGCTGCGTTTGCGCAGGTCAGCCCGCCGGACTGGTGAAGGCTCAATGCCTGACTGTGCCAGAGCCGCATCCGCCAGCGCCATCTGGGCTTGCGCCAAGGCCCGCGCGGCGGTGCAGGAATCGGGTTGGCTGTCGCGGATTGCCAGCCGGATCCGTAGCGCCCCTTCGTAGGCGTCGATGGCTTGGGGCAGCTTGCCGAGGTCGCGATAGAGTCGCCCGTGATCGTCCAGGACATCGGCGAGCGCAGCCTGCGCATCGCGTGCGTCCGGTTGCGCGGCGAACTCTCCTGGCGGCAGGGCCTCTCCGGTTGCGGCGGCCTTGGCGTAGTGCTGCATGGCCTGTTCCCAGTGCTTCCGCTGGTGCTCAAAGCGGCCCAGCGCGCCTTGCGTGCGGATCACTTCCGCGCGGACGCGTAGGTCTTCGGGATGCAGGGCCAGGTGTCGGGCAAGGGCATCGGCGGCAGGGGCTAGGAGTTCCCGCGCGGAGTTCGCCGCTGCCGCCGTCAGCGCCCCTTCGCCCAGCAGGCGCAATTCCCCCAGCCGTCGTAGGGCAATGGTGTGCTGCAGGCTTGCCGTCGCGGGCGCATCCTGGCGCGCCACCAGCCCCTCCAGCAGATCTTTCGAACGCTGATGGTGGATCGTGGCGGCGCTTCGGTCGTCCCGCGCCAGCGCCCGGTCGCCCAGCCGTCGATGGCCCAAGGCCTGGCCCAACACCAAGCCGCCATCCGGGCTGCGCTGTTCCGTTGCCTCCGTGAGCAGGGCGCTGAGCCGGGCATCGGTTACGGCAAGCTCCTGGTGATTGCCCTGGTCTTCGTAAAGTGTGGACAAAGCCACCAGCGCTTCCACGCGGCAGGTCATCGCCTGAAGGGTGTAGGCGCGGTCCTGCTGCGCCGCGCTGGCCGCCTCCAGCGCCCGCCGCAGGCAGGTCTCGGCCATGGTGGCGCTAGCGCTGGCGGGGTTGCGGCCGGGCCAGTGCAGCGATGCCAGTTTCCGGTAGCTCTCCGCCACTTCGTACTGTAGCGCGGGGTCGCCAGCGGCGTTCCGCGCCATCTCGTCCAGAAACTGTGAGGCACGCTGTAGCAGCAGTTTCCGCGCGTCGGCCGCTTCCTTCCCGTTGCCCAGCGCCTCGTGCAATTCGAACAACAAGGAGCGCGCCATCTGCCGGCTTTGCAGCGAGTGTTGTTCGGCGCGGAGGTGTTGCTGGCGTGCTTCGCGCCACTGCCAGGTAGCCACGGCCAGCGCGCCCACCAGCAGCAGCACCAGCGCCGCGCCCGTCCCGGTCTGCCAGCGATATCTACCCAGAAACTTCCCCACCCGGTAGCCCAGGGTGGCCTTGCGCGCGGTCACCACATGCCCGTCCAGATGGGCGCGCAAGTCGTGCGCAAAGGCGGCCGCCGTGCGGTAGCGATCCGCCGGCTTCTTGGTGAGCGCCTTCAGGATAATGTTGTCCAGGTCTCCGCGCAAGGTCCGCGCGAGTTGGCGCGCATCGCTGCGGCGATTCCACGCCACCAGTTCCGGCCGGATCACCTTGTCGTTGTCCTCCTCCCGGCGGCCTACGGCCACACTGGGAAGGACTGGATCGGCCTCCAGCAACGTGCTGAGAATATCCACCGCGCTTTGCCCATGGAAGCGGAAGGGCCGCCGACCGGTGAGCATTTCGTACAGCAGGACACCCAGCGAGTAAACGTCGGTGGCGGTGGTTACCTGGTCTCCGCGAATCTGCTCCGGGCTGGCGTAATCCGGCGTGAACTGGCGCAGGCCGGTCTGGGTGATGGTGAGCTGGCCGTCCTCGTCCGGCTGCAGCACTTTGGCGATGCCGAAATCCAGCAGCTTGGGGTTGCCCGCGCCATCCACCAGAATGTTGCTGGCCTTCAGGTCGCGGTGTACAATCAGCCGCTCGTGGGCATATTCCACGGCCTGGCAGACGCGCAGGAATAGCTCCAGCCGTCCACGGATGTCCATGCCCATCTCATCGCAGTAATCCAGCAGCAGCTTGCCTTCCACATACTCCATCACGAAGTAAGGAGTGCCCTTGTCGGTGGTGCCGCCATCCAGCAGTCGCGCGATGCCGGGGTGCTCCAGCCTCGCCAGAATCTGCCGCTCCCGGCGGAAGCGCTTGATGGCGTTCTCGCGCATGGCTCCGCCGCGAATGAACTTGATGGCCACCTGCTTGCGGAATTCGTCGTCGGCGCGCTCAGCCAGGTAGACGCTGCCCATGCCGCCGGCGCCGATCTTGCGTATCAGTTGGTAGGGGCCAACACGGTCCTCGCGCGTCTGCGCTTCGATGGCCTCTTCCAGCACGTCGCCATGGGAGGCCAGGGCGCTTTGTTCAAGGTACTCCGGGTCGTCCGTATGCACCTCCAGCAGAGACCGCACCTCGTTCAGCAGTGCGGTGTCGGCTCCGCAGGCAGCCACCAGAAAAGCGTCCCTCTGGGCAAGCGGAAGGCGCGCCGCTTTGTCGAACAGCGCCGTTACCAGTTGCCAGCGGTCTGGAGTCATACGCTCTATTGTTGCGCGTCGCTGGGGCTGGCGTCGTCGTCTGGAAAGCGATTGGCGCCGCGTAGGATTTCGCGACGGATCCAGGCCTTCGCCACGCTCCAATCGCGCTTCACAGTGGCCGTGGAGAGCTTCATGAATTCGGCCGTTTCCTCAATCGACAGACCGCCGAAATAGCGCAGCTCCACAATCTGGCTCTGCCGTGCATCGATTTCCGCCAGCAGCTTCAGCGCCTGATCAAGCTCCATCAGGTCCAGGTCGCGGCGTCCCGGGATGTCGATGGCCTCGTCCAGCGCCAGACAGTAAGCGCCCCCGCCCCGCTTCTCGCTTTTCCGCGCTCGCGCATAATCCACCAGGATGCCGCGGATGATGCGCGCGCATACGGCCAGGAAGTGCGCGCGGTTGGCCCACTGCGATTTCTGGTCAACCAGCCGCATGTAGGCTTCGTTCACCAGCGCCGTGCTCTGCAGGGTATGGCCCACGCGCTCCTTGCTGAGGTAGCGTCCGGCAATTCGCTTCAGTTCGGGATACAAGCGCTCCACCAGCACGTCCAGGGCTTCCTGCTTGCCGCCGGACCAATCGCTCAAGAGTTGCGTGATTTCCGCGCCCGGCTGTTGCTCGCTCATCGTGTACCCATCCCTCGCAAGCTATACTAGCGGATCAGCGGGAAATTTTAGGTCAGCCTTTTGTGCTGGCCATGCTTTGGTCCACGCCAGCATCAGAAGTCCGATTGCCAATGTCGCCTTGGCGACAGCAAACTGTGCTGAGCCCCGATGGGCGATTCTCCCGCATACCCTAATTTCGAAGACCACCATGAACCAAACTCGATATTTCACCCGTGCCCTCTTTTGGGCTGCTCTTTGGATTGCAATCCTTAGTCCGGCAATCGCCGCGCCCCGACTGCAGCAGGGCGCCATCGTGAACGCCGCCAGCTTTGCCGTGGACGGAACGCCATCCGCTGGCATCGCGCGCGGCAGCCTCTTCACCGTGTTTGGCGTTGACCTGGGCCCTACCGTGGCCGTGCAGGCCAACAGCTTTCCGTTGCCCGTCAACCTGGGTGGGGTTTCCATCAAGATCACCGCGGGTGGGAATCAGTACGATGCCGTCGTTCTGTTCGCTCTCAACTCGCAGGTATCCGCCATTCTGCCCTCTGCCGTCCCCGCCGGCCAGGCCAGCCTGGTGCTCACCTTCAACGGCCAAGCCAGCAACGCCATCACCTTCCAGGTAGTGAACCGCCAGGTGGGCGTCTTCACGCGCACCCAGAACGGCGGGGGACTGGCGGTGCTGCAGAACTTCATCAGCCCCAACAACCAGCCCGTGAATACCATCAACCAGTCTGCCCAACCCGGGCAGGTCGTCATCCTGTGGGGCACGGGCCTGGGCGCTTCGCTGAATGGCGATGACCGCAACGCGCCCGCCCCCGGCAATGTCGCCCCGCTGAATGAAGTGAAGGTCTATGTGGGTGGCAAGGAAGCTGTCGTTGAGTACGCCGGACGCTCCGGTTGCTGTTCGGGCGTCGACCAGATCAACTTCCGCATTCCCACGGGCGTGGAAGGCTGCTTTGTCCCGGTAGTGGTCACCACCAACGGGATTCCCAGCAACTTCACGTCCATTGCCATCGCCAATGGCGGATCCACCTGCCGGGATCCCTACGGCTTGAGCTCCAACCAGATTGACAGCCTGCTGACCAAGAGCAGCATTCGCGTGGGCGCCATTAGCCTCAGCCGTTCGCGCACGCAAATCGATAATCCCTTCCTGTCCTTCATCAACACCAACGACGTGGGTGTGGCGTCGTTTACGGAATACGCCACGACCGGCCTGTTGGAAGCGCCAGGCGTGGTGGGGAACCCCATCCTGGTTACCGGCAGTTGCATGGTGTCTACCTTCCGCAACGACGAGGTTGACGAAACCCCGCTTCCCCCGGAACTGGACGCCCTCTACCGCCAACGCGGATTGGACGCCGGGGCCGTCATCAACGTCAACGGCCCCAAGGGCGCGCGGCAGCTCACCAAAGACGCCAATGCGGTGGGTGAGTACTTCGCTTCCCTCTCCAACCCGCTGGTTCCCCAGGACACCTTCCTTGACCCCGGTTCCTACACCATCAGCAATGGCAGCGGCGGCGCCGACGTGAAGGCCTTCAGCGTCACGCGCAACGTTCCCAGCCTCTTTACGTGGACCAACCGGAACGCGATTAGCGCCGTGAATCGCAGCCAAAGCCTCACCGTCACCTGGACACCGGGCAACAACCCGGACGATGTTGCCGCCATCTTCGGCACCTCTTATTCCATTCCCAAGCGCGTCGCCAGCGTGGTCTTCTGCTTCGCCCCGGCAAACGCGGGAACCTTCACCATTCCGCAGTACGTGCTGGCGGCAATGGTGCCTTCCGACACCACCGGAAGTAGTGCCGGCACGCCTGGCGGCAGTCTCTCAGTGGGCGCTTACAGCGCACTCACCGGCTTCACGGCGGAGGGCCTGGATGTGGGGGCCTTCGTGGTGTCCTCCACGGACATCAAGTTCATGAACTTCCAGTAGTGGGCCTTGTCCCCGGGGCCTGGGGACCAAGGCGCGCCGGCATCACGCGGACCTCCTTCGGGGGGTCCGCTTTTTTCTTGTTCCCTATCCTGGAAAGAAGCGGATAGAATACGCCCATGCAACGCCGGGAGTTTGCCGCTACTGCCATTGCCTCTACGGCCCTTGCCGCCAGTCAGGTGCGCGGCGCCAATGAGCGTGTCCGGTTGGCGCTGGTGGGCTGTGGCGGACGCGGCCGTTACGTCGCCGGGTTCGCCAGTCAGCACCCGCACGCCGTGTTCACCGCCACCGCCGATGTGTATCTGCCCAATGCCCAGGCGGCCGCCACGCAACTCGGCGCCGGCGTCGCCCTGCAGGACTTCCGTCGCCTGCTGGACCGCAACGATGTGGATGCTGTCTTCGTGGCCACCCCCGATCACTGGCACGCCCAGATTGCCGTCCTGGCCGCCCAGGCGGGGAAGGATGTCTACGTCGAAAAGCCGCTGGCCTTCTCCATCGCGGAAGGTCGCCAGATTGTGGATGCCATGCAACGCACCGGGCGACTGATTGCGGCGGGTACACAGCACCGCAGCGCGCCTCATTTCGCCGAAGCGGCTGACCTGTTGCAAAGCGGCTATCTGGGAGAAGTGAAGTATGTGCGCATCTGGAACTATGTCAACTGGCATCCCAACTTCTTTCCCATAGTCCCGGATGCCGCTGTTCCCGACGGCCTCGATTGGGATATGTATCTTGGCCCGGCCCCGCAGGTTCCGTTTAACCGCGCGCGCTTCCTGGCCACCTTCCGCAACTTCCGCGACTACGCGGGGGGCACCATCACTGACTTCGGCACCCATCGCTTCGACAGCCTGCACCAAATCATGGGCCTTACCGGCATCAACGCTGCGCCACGCACCGTATCCGCCGCCGGCGGCAGGCTGGCGCTGGAAGGGGCGGGGGACAATCCGGACCTCATGCAGGCCACCTTTGAGTACAAGGATTTCGTGCTGAGCTACGAGGGAATCAACTTCAATGGCCACGGCGGGGGATTCCGTACGCCCCAGTGGCGCTACTACAACGCAATGGGCGACCGCGACATGCCCAACGGCATGATCTTTTACGGAACGAAGGCGACGATGGTGGCGGAGCGGGTGGGCTTCGAAATCCACCCCGAGCCCGGGAGTCGCCAGAACCCCGCGCCACGCACCTCAGCGAAGTCCGTTGTGGGCGCCGATGCCACCCGGCAGCACGCCCTGCATTTTGTGGATGCGGTGCGGCGCGTCACCCCCGCGAACTCCACTGCTATCCACGCCCACGCCGCCACCAACATCGGCCATTTGGGGAACATCGCCCTTCGTACCGGCGAGAAACTGCACTGGGACGCAGCGGCGGAGCGGTTTACCAATTCCGCCCACGCCAACGCGCTGCTGCATCGGGAAGCGCGCCCGGCATGGAAGTTGGGCTAAACCGCGCCCATCCATTGAATGACCGGAGCTGTACAGAAAATGTGCATCCGATGGCTGTCGGCGCTGGACCCGGTCTCTTGCTGGTTTCCGCTAACCCCTTGTGGAGCGTGGACTTTTCCCGGTTCGGCCAACAGTGCGACGATGGTACGTCGCGTGCCCCTCGGTTGGTGTCGCTCGCGAACGAACGTAGCGGCAGGAAGTGAGAGAGCAACATGTGGGAACTGTTGGGGTTGATGCTGCTGATGGCCGTTCCAGCGGTCATCATCGGCATACCGGTTTGGCTGCTGCGGATTTCCGGCCGCAACCGGGAGGCGCTGCATCGGGTGGCCCGGCTGGAGGAGCGAGTCCACTGGCAGGGCGAAGCCATCGATGCTCTCGTTAGCCAGTTGAAGCACTTGAGGACTACGCGGGCCAACGCGACGAAGGAATCGGTTGCCGCGG